>CAZMPA010000042.1:0-3186 GCA_964567915.1 uncultured Isosphaeraceae bacterium
TTGTGGCCGTGGCGCCTTCCGAAGGCGTGCCGGGTGACATAGACGGCGACGGCATGGTTGGGACAAACGACCTGCTCATGGTGATTTCGGCGTGGGGCCCGTGCCCACCCGGACCGTGCGACGCCGATCTCAACGGCGACGGCGTCGTCGGGGCCGACGATCTGCTGTTCGTGATCGCGAACTGGGGCGGCGGCGGGCTTGGCGCGCCGAGATCAGGTGGCCAGGCTCAGGACGCCACCGATCAGGCTCAGGTCGAGCCGCTGACATCGCTTCGACCGGCCCTGCTGATCAATGACGACCTGCTCCGCCCTGCCGATGGATCGGGCCTCATCACCACCGCCGGCGGCTATTTGCAGCAGCCATGGGCGATCCTCGATCTGGAGATCGCGGGCGAAGTGCCGGTGCGGGACCGTGATCTGCTGGTGATCGGCGATGTGGCCCGGCTTGACGGGCGGCTCGTTGTGCGGCTGACGGATGAGGGACGGCTGCCGCCTGGGCGGTACGCCATCCTCGTCGCGGCAGCGATTGAGGGCACCTTCTCCGAGATCGAGATCATCGACCCACTGGACCGCGGCGCGTCGGCCTGCATCAATGAGCAGTCTGTCGTGTTGCTGCTGCCCACCACAGGAGAGGCGGAGGGGCCCACAGCGGGCGCCAGTGACCTCTTGAGGGCCTTGGCGGCTCTGGGCGGCGACGATGTGGACTGGGATCTGGACAAGGACGGCGTGGTCACCGAATTCGACCTCATTGACCTGCTTGGAGGAGACTGCCGATAGGTCGCCATTGCTTGCCGGGCACGTCCCGGTCGGCTACCTTTCTCCGTTCGAAGGGCCTCTCAAGGGGCCTCCAGTCATCGTCTTGCAGGCGAGGAGCATGTGATCCATGGCCAAGATGTTCTACACCCTCGGAGAGGTCTGTGAGAAGCTCGGCAAGAGTGAAGCCGAGGTGGAAGCCATGGTGTCCTCCGGCCAGATCCAGGAGTTTCGCGATGGCGAGAACCTGGTGTTCAAGGTCGAGCAGATTGAACTGCTTGCAGGCAACGACGACTCAGGCGAACTCGACCTTGACCTCGCGTCTTCCTCGCTGGACCTCGGTGACAGTTTCGGCCTCGGCGAGTCCGACACCGGCGCGATTGGTCTGGCGGAGAGTCAGAGCGCAGACATGCCGGCTCCGGTCGGGCACGAAGATTCAGGCAGCGCGATCGGCCTTGGCGCTTCCTCCATGCTGTCGGCAGGGGGCATCGTCAGCGACGACCTCGACCTGTCCGCCGAGCTGGAGTCGCCGGCCGAGGGCAGTGACGCATCGGCGTCCGTGTCCGCATTCGACGGCGCGGCCATCGACGCAGGCGGGACGCACCTTGGAGAAGGGCTCGACGACGATCTCACGCTGGAATCGGTCGGCTCCGGAAGCGGCCTGCTCGACCTGACGCGCGAGTCGGACGACACGTCCCTTGGCGCTGAGTTGCTCGAAGAGGTGTACTCAAGCGACGACGACATGGACTTCCCTGCAGCATCCGGCCTCTTCGAGGCCGCGAGCGACGAGGAAGGCGACGCGCCGCCCGCAGCGGCGGTCGGTGGCGGCGGCCCGGCCGCGGCCCCGGCGGCGGCTCCCGTGATGGCGGCGGCCCAGAGTTGGGACCCGACCTGGTCCGGCCTCAGTTCAGGGCTGATGGTGGGCGGGCTGGTTGCTTTGATCGCTGTCTTCGCCATGGTGGTCGTCGAGACGATGGGCGCTGCATCCGGGATTGCAGCACTGATCTCCGAGCAGATGTGGATCTGGGTCGGCGGTCTGGCAGGTGGCACGCTTCTGCTGGGCGTGATCGGCTGGGTCATCGGCGGCAAGTCCGGCTGAACGCATGCGACTGGCGCCGGCAGGCGTACGAGAGTGGGGTGGCGGCGGCTTGATCGCCGGCGTTGTGGTGGCGCTGGCCTGGTGGCTCATTCCAATTGGCTGGGTGGTCTGGACCCTGACGGGCGTTGCTTTGCTTGGTTGGTTCTGCGTGGCGTGGTTCTTCCGCGATCCAACCCGGCGGCCTCCTGCAGACCTGGACGCCGGCGACCTGCTGAGCCCGGCCGACGGCCGCATTTCGGCTGTTGAGACGGTGGACCACCACGCTGCAGTTGAAGGGCCCGCAGTGGTGGTTCGCATCTTCCTCAGCGTCCTCAATGTGCATGTCAATCGCATGCCGTGCGACGTCAAAGTCCTGGAGACGATGTACGCGCCCGGGAAGTTCCTCGATGCCCGCACGGCGGAGTCGGCCAAGGTGAATGAGGCGATGCTGGTGCGGGCACGACGCTCGGATGGGCTGCCGCTTGGCATCAGGCAGGTCTCGGGCGCCATCGCCCGCCGCATTGTGTGCCCCGTCACACAAGGCCAGCGGTTCGCCCGCGGCGAGCGGTACGGCATGATCAAGTTCGGAAGCACGACCGAGCTCATTGTGCCGCGGGACTGCGGCCATGAGGTCCGGGTGGCTGCAGGCGATGCCGTACGCGGCGGAAGCACCGTGCTGGCCCGCGTAGACATACAGCCGTCTGGATCGCCTGCCTGAGCACGCCGTCTTACGGGCAGACGCCCCAGTGCTCGATGATAAACAGGAGGTCCTTTGCGTCGACGACGCCATTGCCGGTCACGTCAACATCGTTGTCGTTGCTGCCCCAGTAACTGATGACCAACAGGATTTCATTGGCACCCACCTGGCCGTCGTCGTCAATGTCAGGACAGTCGGGCGTGCAGGAGTCGCCGATAAAGTTTCCGCCCAGGTCATCCCATGCGCCATCAATCTGGTCAGGCGTGTTGCCACAGACGTGGACGTCAATCAGACCCGTGAAATCACCATCCGTGAAGACTCCGCCGCCCGCGACGAGGGCCTCACACGATTCGATGGTCGTTCCTTCGAGTTTCGCGCCAATGGAGTAGATTCCGCCACCGCGACCGCTCTTGCAGTCATGAATGTGGCAATTGCGAATCTGAGGTGCTTCGCCGGTCGCCTCTGCAAACACGCCGCCTCCTGCCGAGGATCCAAGCGTGAGCATGCCGCCTCCGCGGATATCGAACCCATCGATGACAGATCCGCCCGAGCACCAGACGACCGGTCGCTCATGCTCGCCGTCGAGGATGGCGGCGTGAGGCACAACGCTCCGCACGGTCACGGCCTTGTCCAAGGTGTCCAGGACCGACGGGCCGACG
>CAZMPA010000042.1:3196-12705 GCA_964567915.1 uncultured Isosphaeraceae bacterium
CCTGTGTAGATGCCCGGGTCCACCAGAATGGTGTCTCCGTCCTGGGCGAGCAAGGCGGCAGCCTGAATGCGCTGGTACTCACTCGGGACGTGGAAGATGCCATCACCATCGTCGGCTTCGCACAGGTCGAGCGTGCCATCACTGTTGGCGTCTCCGCAGTAGGCGGCAATGCAGTTGGTGCCATCATCATCAACAGTGCCGCCGAGGACGGGGTCAGGGCCAGCGCCGCAGATGGTGGTGCCGGAAAGCACCAGCAGGTCGTCCCGGTCCGCGCGCACCGCGGATCCGACCCCATCGGTTGCGGCCATCAAGAGCGGCTTGTTGTCGCCGATGAAGCAATTGGTGAGCGTCAATGCGGTTGGAGGGATCTCTTCGCTCAGTCCATAATGGGTCAGGACGAGCCCGGCGCCGCTCGCGGCATGGCTCGTGTTGTTGATGATTTCGCAATTGAGGAACTCTCCACGAACGCCCCAAAGCGCGACTGTGGAGTCCACGTTTACTGGCCAGACCTCATCATCTCCGAAGGCAGTGTTCTCGGTGAAATGGCAGTTCTCTGCCACAATCGTGGCCCGCAGCGCAAGCAGGCCAGCGGCATCAAGCAAGCCCTCCGCCTGGCCGCTGGTGTTGTGGCTGATCGTCGTGTTCGTCATCTCCAGATGCGACCAGAGCGTGCCATCTGCGGCCTGCTCCCGACCGTACACATAGACACCGCCGCCAAGGCCTCCGTTTCCGGCGGCAGCGTTCCCCTCGATGCTGCATGAGGACAAGGAGATGTCGCTGTCGGTGCTCAGAAGTGCTCCGCTGTACTCCGCCTGGTTTCCGGACACAATGCAGTTCGCCAGGTCTGCGCCACCCTGCGCGATGGCCAATCCACCGCCTCCGATGGCAACGTTGTCAACGATGTGGCAGTTCGTCAGCGAGGGGTGACCGCCCAGACACAAAACGCCGCCGCCCTTATTGCCTCCAAGACTCAGCGAGTCATCTGCCAGGCCATGTCGCAGCGTGAATCCCTCGATCACGGTCTCTGGCTGCTCACCGCTGTCGCACAGGAGCACACGCCGCAGATGCTCGCCGTCTAAAATCGTGTTTTCTGGTCCAGCGGATGCCCGAATCGTGATCTGCTTGCCACGGGGATCGACGACAGCGTTGCCCGTATCCGTCCAGACGCCAGGGCCGACGAGTACGACGTCGCCGTCGCCAGCTGCTGCAATGGCGGCTTCGATCGATGCGAATTCGCCGGGCACTTCGTGGACGCCGTCGCCCACTTTCCCGCACTCGTTCAGCACGCCATCGCCGTCGCTGTCCTCACATGCCAGCGCGATGCACACGTCGCCGGCATCGGTCCACGGGCCGTACACCTGATGCGGCACATTGCCGCAGAAAACCGTCGACTCCACGACTGGCCGCGTGTCTCCGTCGTCGTCAAGGCTCCAGAAGTCGACATAAGAGAAGAGCCCGCCCCCTGGTTGGTCGCCGTTTGGACCCTCGTTGTCTCGAATCGTGCAGCCGATCAAGCGTGGGGAGGCAGAGCGGTCGCACTCGATGCCGCCAAGCGGCAAATTGTCTGCGATCACACAGTCCTGAAACACAGTGCGGCTGTACTCACACAACACACCGAGTTCATTCGCTTCGATGATGCAGTCGTTGATGATCGACTCGTCATGGCCGCCCTCGTTGCACAGTACCCAGACACCCTTGTGGTAGCCTCGAATGGAAATCCCTTCGATGGCGCAGTGTCCGCCTCCGTCGTGAACAATGAAGACGCCCATGGAACTGGTTCCCCCCTCAACGGTGGTGACGCTGGGCCCACCCACGCTACGAATCGTGCGCACTCTGTTGATGAGCAGGATGCTCTCTGCGTAGGTGCCTGGATACACGAGGATTTCGTCGCCATCCGCTGACTCTGCAATGGCATCCTGAATGGAGGTGAAGTCGGCATCAGGAAGATCGGCGGCGTCGTCGTCGACGGTCCATGTATCAGCTGCAGCGGCCGACGTGAGGACGGCTAGCGGCGAAATGCGGAGGTAGTGCAAGGTGTAGTCCTCCAGAGCCCACCCACCACATGGTCGACGAAAGTGTGTGGGAGTCAAGGACGAACAGGCAAGGAGGTCGATCGGTTGCCGGCTCAGGCTTCCGTAGCCGCAGGTGCGTCGACCCTTGGAAAGAGGGCGACTTTGCTGATTGGCGTCCCGGCATTCAGTCGGCCCCATTCGCATTCCGACTTGAGGTTGCCGCTCGGGCCGCCCAGGCCCCAGGAAGAACGTAACTCGGCGATGTGGTCAGGCATGGCGGCCTCGAGCAGGCACGCGGCGATGCGAATTGCTTCGGCGCAGCGATACAGGATGTTTCCGACGATCTCCGCGTTGTCGGGATCCTTGGCGAGTTTGAAGGGCGCTGTGTCGTTGATGAAGGCGTCCACCTTTCGGACGATTGCCATCGCGGCGGCAATTGAGCCGGCGAGATCGAACTGCTCCATGGCGGCGACCGAAGCCTGGACCTGCGCGGCCGCAAACGATGACCACTCGACCCCGCCACCGGCACACGCGCCAGAGTCGCCCGGACACACGCCGCCGCAGTACTTGCCGACCATCGCGGATGTGCGGCTGGCGCAGTTGCCGAGCGTGTTGACCAGGTCGGTCGTGTAGGTCTCGTGGAACTGCGCCCGCGAGAAGTCAGAGTCGGTCGCGCCGAGCGGCCCCTGCGTCGCAAGGAAGTATCGCAAGGCGTCACGGCCATAGACATCCACGTAGTGCTGCAACTGCTCGAGATCGATGAAGTTGCCCAGCGACTTGGACATCTTCTGGCCTTCGCTGATCCAGAAGGAGTGGGCATACACGCAGGTTGGCATCGGCAGACCGAGCGCCATCAGCAGCGCCGGCCAGATGACGGCGTGGAACCAGAGGATCTCCTTGCCGATGATCTGGATTGTGGCGGGCCAGTATCTGGATCGCGCCCCATTCCAATCGGACGCAGGGTCGCCCAGGCCGAGCGCGGTGATGTAGTTGAAGAGTGCGTCGATCCAGACGTAGATGACGTGCTCGGGCGCGCCCGGCACACCGATTCCCCACGTGAAATTCGTGCGGCTCATGGGGACGTCCTGCAGGCCTTCGCGAAGCCGGCCGAGGACTTCATTGCGGCGAGCCTCGGGTCTCACAAAGTCCGGGTGGTCGGCGAACATGGCCTCCAGCCGATCCTGATAGCCGCTCAGCCGGAAGTAGTAGTTCTCTTCTGTGGCGCGCTCAAGCGGTTTGCCGGAGATGGGTGAGGTGTACTCGACTTCGCGCGCTTTCGTCTCGGTGTAGTACTCCTCCTGCCCAGCGTCGTACCAGCCCTCGAACGTGCCCAGGTAGACGTCCCCCGAGTCCATCAGCCGCCGCACGAGCGTCTGAACCTGCGCCTCGTGGCGAGGATCCGTTGTTCGGATGAACTCATCGTTGCTGAGCCCGAAGGTCGCCATGATCTCCCTGAACGCCGCCGAATTTTCGTCGGCCAGCGCCTGCGGGCTCACGCCTTTGGCCTCGGCCGACTGTTCCACTTTCTGGCCGTGCTCATCCGTGCCGGTGAGGAAGAACACGTCTTCGCCGAGGAGTCGCTGGAACCTCGCCCAGACATCGCAGATGGTCGTCGTGTAGACGTGTCCGATGTGGGGGCGGTCGTTGACGTAGTAGATCGGCGTCGTGATGGAGCGGTGGCGAGACGTCATGGCGGGCATGGTATCCCCTCGGATTGGGATGCCTTTCAGGGTGGCGGGCTATCATTGGCTCCGACATGCACCGAACCGTCATTGCCGCGTCACTCCTCCTCAGCGTCGCACTGCCTGCATCCGGGCAGGAGCGTTCGAGGAGTCGGGAGATTCGCCCCGTACAGGGCGCCCGAGGGGTCACGGCAGTCCGCGGCGTGGGGCAGCGGCGGAACCTTCCGCACGAGTTTGAGTTCCGGGCCAACGATGCGGGTGGACGCCGATTTGAGCACTCCTTCGACCTGACGACCAATGCTCAGTTCGCGGCCCACAACACCGACGACCCGGCGGCTCGACTTCGGACGGAGAGCCTCTACAACAACCCGTGGTACTGGCAGAATCTTGGCAGCCTCGATACCGAGTTGATGACGGGCGGCTCGGGCGTTGCCGCCATGGGCGCAGGCAGCGACGGCGACTACTACAACCCGTACTTTTACGACCAATGGAAGTCGAGCGATGGCGGCCGGCACGGCGGCGCGTTGACCAACGAGATCGGCCGCGGCGAGCGGGGCCGTGGTGGTCGCGGTGACCGCGAGGACGACCGACGTGCGGGCCCGGCGGAACTCCCCGGCACAACCGAGGCCGCCTACCGCCCCGACGAGGACCCGCGGGTGCCCGGCCAACTCGCGGCCCACCGCACGGCCTTGTCCGCCGATCGCCTTGGAACTGCCATGCGAGAGAGCGTTGACGACTCGGTCAGCGGCCGAACGTCTCGTGAACTCGGCAGGGCGACGACAGCCGAAGGGCGTCCGATTCGCTACATGGGTTCCAGCCTGCAGGGGCTTGCGACGCTCCCCGCCGTTCCCGGCGCGATCGATCGGGGGCTGACTTCCTATGACCTGGCTCAGGTTCGTGATGACAAGATGACGGGCAGGGCCACACCGCCGATCGGCCAGACCTGGAACACAGCGTTCAGGGATCTGGCCTCACGCTCGACCCAGGCTCGTGATACCCAGGTTCGCGATACTCAGGTTGGCAGCCAGGCCGCCCACGTCCCGGTCGCCCCTGATCTGACGAATGTCTACGAAAGCATGGCCGACCGATTCGGCTCGCTTTCGCCAGGTTCGATGTCTCTCTCCGACAGACTGGACGCGTTGGACCGTTCGTATCGAACGATGCGTGGTGGCGTCATCGCGGGCTACGGCACGCTGCCCCCGGGCACGCTGCCGGAGGACCTTGGTCTGGAAGACAGCGGTCTGAAAGACAGCGGTCTGGAAGACAGTGGACTTGCAGACGGCACGGCCACTGAGCCTGCGGATGGCCAGGCCGCCACGGCCCAGCCTGGCGCAGCGAGCAGGCCACTGGACGTGGCCCCGGTGTTGAGCCACGACGACTTCGGTCTGATTCTTCGCCACGGGCAGCGGGTGGAGTCCCTTGCCGCCGGTGACGGCAGCCGCTTTGACGACGTCGTGTCGTCCGCCCAGCAGCGGCTCGGCATGGGCGACTACCTCCGATCCGAGCGGCGGTTCGGTCGGGCACTTCGCTTTGTGCCCGGACACCCCCTCGCGACGGCCGGCCTCGGCCACGCGCAGCTGGGCGCCAGCCTGTACCTCTCGTCCGCGCTCACGCTGGAGACGCTGCTCGCGTTTCAGCCCGAGATGATCGATGTGCAGTACGCCGACCATCTCCTCCCCGCCGAGGACGACATGAACCGGGCGATTTCCATCCTGAACGATCGGATTCAGCAGGGCATCGACCTCGATCGCTACGGCTTCCTGCTTGCCTACATCGGGCACCAGCTCGACAGGCCGAGCCTGGTCGCGACCGGGCTTGCTGCGATGCGTCAGGGGGCCGCCGATGAGAGCTTTGTCGGCATGCTCGAAGAGGTCTGGTCGCCTCCCGTCGATCTGGACGACGCGGGCGAGTAGCGGCCTCAGCAGGTCGAACGCGCGACGGCGGCAAAGAGTCCAGGCCCGAGTGCGTCGGGATCGGGCCGCAGCAATTCAAACCGCTGCATGGTCAGGCCGGCCTGCGTGAACCACGTCTCCATGCTGTCGGCAGTGAATCCCAGATGCAGGTGGCCCATGGTGTCGCGGTACTCCGTTCGGTCGTGCCCAACCATGTCCACGATGAGCAATCTCCCGCCAGCACGCAGCATGGTCGCCGATGCGGCAATCGCGTCTGAGGGTGACTCGATGTGATGCAGAACGAGCGAGAGCACCGCGAGGTCAATAGACTGCGGTGGAACCGGAGGCGTGTGCATGTCCGCTTCGTGAAACCGAACGTTGTCCATGCCAGCCAGCCGCCGCCGGGCTGCAGCGAGCATGGCGGGTTCCCGGTCAATGGCCTCAACTCGGGCGACCCACGGGGCGATGATCGAGGCGAGGTGGCCGGTGCCGCATCCGACGTCGGCAACGATCCACTCGGAATCGAGCATGGCCGGCACGCACGCCTGCGAGAGCGAGCTGCCAAAGAGTCTCTGGCGGACGTCCGCCCAATCGCCGCCCGTGGCTCCAAAGAATCCGCGGCTGTCGATCTTCCGCTGCGAGAGGATTTCCTCCACGCGGCGAAGGTCTTCGGCGTGTGTGGAATCGGTCTTGAGGCCGGCCGCGGCTGCTGCCCAGAGGCTGCGAGCCCGCTCGTCAAGATCGTCGGGCGAGACGCGGTACAGCGACTGCGGGCCGACGCTTCGGCGTTGAATCCAGCCGGCGTCGATGAGCCGCTTGAGGTGTCTGGAAACCGTGGACTGCGGGGATTGAATGGCCGCGGCGAGTTCGCCGACCGCCAGTTCGTGCGCATCAAGCAACACCATCAGGCGAAGCCGCGAGGCATCATGCAGCCCGCCGAGTTGGTCGAGAAGCGTCGGACCGGTTGCAGTGGAACTCATCCGCCCGTCGTCAGTCTCAGGGTTGGTCCCGGGACAACGCCAAGGTCCAGAAGTGCCGCGCGGACGTCTGGGTTGGCCGGGTCCAGGTCCCATGCAAGGGACAACGCGCGAATGGCTTCCTGACGCTCACCGAGCCGCAGCGACAGGCGGGCGGCTTGCAGGTACGGGCCCGCGTCTTCGCCGGCATCGACTGCCAGTGCCGTTCGGATCGCTTGCCGCGCGGTGTCAGGGTCGTCTGCCTCTACGGCAACTCTGGCCAGCCGCAGCCAGTCAGCAGCGGTCGATGTGGTGGTGGCCCGATCGTTCAGATAGGCGAACAGATCGTTCCATGCTTCCTGCTGCTCCAGTGTGTCGGCCAGATCCGCCGCAATGGCCGCGTTCGCCGGGCGGAGCGCCGAGGCGATCTCAAGCGAACGCCTGGCCGTTGCCAGGTCGCCAGCCTCAAGGGCTGCGTGGCCGAGCGCCGCCTGCGACCGCCAGTCGGTCTGGTCGCGATCGACGAGCTGCCCGTACCAGTCGATGGCTGCCGGCCAATCGCGTATGGACGTTGCCCGCTCGCCCTTGCGGCGAAGGGCCTGACTCGGAGTGGTGGTGGAACAGGCCACGAGGGTGCTGCTCAGGAGCAGCCCCACGAGGACGACGGTGGTTCGTTTCGGTACATTCACGGAGGGCATGATACGAATGGGAGCGGCCCAACCTGTGAATTCCCGCGAACTTGGTGGAGCACCCGTGGACAACCTGGCCCTGAGGTGGCCGGTTTCGCTAGGCCTGACGCCTGTGCCGATCGTCGTGCTTGCCCACATCTTGCCGTCGGGCTCGGTGCACTGGGATGTGTTGATCGCCAGCGACCCGGCGGGCCAGTCGCCGCTCTGGAGCCTGCGGTGCGACCGCCGGCCGGACTGTGCGGCTGCGGGCGACCGCATTGCGGCGGTCCGCACCCCCGATCACCATCCACGGTGGCTGGCGGCGGAGGTCGGGGAGGTCGGTGGGGGTCGTGGCGTCGCTCGGCGGATTGCTCAGGGCACGCTTGTGGTCACTGAGGAGGGCGATGCGGAGAT
Organism: uncultured Isosphaeraceae bacterium; assembly: GCA_964567915.1. Taxonomy (GTDB): domain Bacteria; phylum Planctomycetota; class Phycisphaerae; order Phycisphaerales; family SM1A02; genus UBA12567. Next base: position 10,821 of record CAZMPA010000042.1, read on the forward strand.
CCGCTGGGCCTTTGGGGGATCGTGCCGCTGGGGCCGCACCGCCAGATCGCTCGTCATTCTTGATCGCCGTCTTCCGACTTTGCCCGATGGCGATCTCGACCATCCGAATAGGACCGGGTACCAACCGTAAGCCCGATCGGTTCGCCTTGCTTCCATTGCGAGTGGAGCTGCTCAAGAAAGGGGCGGCACCATCCGCACCCTGTCCCCGCGTCCAGACACCCGGACAGTTGTGATGCAACGCGTGGTTGGGTGCGGCGGAGATATGAGATCAGTTTGCGTTGTGAAACGTGGAAGCAGAGACAGACATCGTCTTCATCCTGCATCGGATGACCCGCGCGTCCGGGAGCGATCAGGCGCCATGGCGAGCGATCGGAGGCGGTGCACCACCTCGTCCATCGAGGCTGGTCGATCGGCCCGATCCTTGGCAACGCACTCCAGAATGAGCGTCGAGAGCGACTCCGGAATCATGGGATTCGCAACGTGCGGAGGTTTCGGGTCGGGCACCTGCGATACATCGAGCGTCGAAAGCAGGGAGGGGTCGCCGCCGGCGGGTGGCATTGCGGTTGGAATGACCTCGCGCACGAGTACCCAGTACATCATGGCGCCGAGGTTGAAGATGTCGGTCCGTTCGTCAATGGCTTCCCTGCATGCCTGCTCGGGGGCCATGTAGCCGGGCGTTCCCTGAATACGCTTCTTGATGGTGCCGATCGGGCACGCCTGCCCAAGGTCGATGACCTTGACTGTGTCATGCTCGGTGATGAGCACATTCGTCGGCTTCATGTCGGCGTGCACAAAGCCCTTTTCGTGCATGTGCGAGAGGGCCTCGGCGACCTGCAGGAAGATTTGGCAGGCCTTGCTGTAGGAGCGGGGGAGTTGCTGGTCGAGCGTGCTGGCGTCGATCAACTCCATGATGAGCGCCACGCTGTGAAGCTTGAACCGCCTGCGTTGCTTGACGATCTTCTGGATCTTGCGGATGCCCGCGTGGTCGAGCTTGGTCCCGATGGCGTATTCCCGCTGGGCCTGCTCGACGAAGCGGTCGTCTTTCTCGTCCCGGATTTCGACGTGCTTGAGCGCCCACACCTGCTTGGACTTCGGGTCCTGCACCGCGTAGATGGTGGACCTCGCCCCTTCGCCGATACCGGCCAGGACGTTGAAACCAGCGATTTTTCGTGGATGCGCCATCGATTGCTTCACCCCAGCCCTCGGTGATGTCGGGGTGGAGGGGGTGGAGGATAGCCGGGAGGGGCCTGCGGCTCAATGCGGCGTGTTGCTCAATGCGGCGGGACGCTCAATGCGGCGCGTCGAGCAATTGGGCCCGGAAATCTGCCTCGGGGAAGAGGTGGCCCGGGGACGTGAGGCCAGATGCGAGGTCCGCATGCAGGTGCACCGCGTCGGCGGGGATTCCGCACTCCTGCTGGAGCCGCTGCACCAGACGCACCAGATGCCTGATCTGGCGTTCTGAATAGGGCTGCTTGTCGCCGTTCCCGATCAGGCAGATGCCGATCGAGTGCTCATTGTGCGTCTTTCCAGTTTCGCCCACGACGTGGGCGCCCGGCAATTGCTCGATCCAGCGGTATCCGACGTGGATCTCGCCGTTGGCCAGCCCGTTGCCGTTGCCAACGAGGAAGTGGTATCCAAGACCCTGATAGCCCCAGGAGAGGTGCTGTCGGTGAATGGACTCGGGTGTGCCGAATGGCTCGCCGAGGTGGTGAATCACGATGCCGCTCCATCGGTCACGGTCGAGCGTTTCGCCTGCCGAGAACAGCAGGTCGTCGGCCGACTCGGGCCGATCGTCGAACGTCGTGATCTTGGTGAGCGGGAAGCCGCCCGCGGGCCGCGGCGTATCAATCGCGCGCAGGCCCATCACGCCGGTCCTGCCCACCCC
>CAZMPA010000043.1:0-12568 GCA_964567915.1 uncultured Isosphaeraceae bacterium
GGTCGTTCCGGAGCAGTTTGATGTAGTCGGCCTGCACGATGTCGTCGATGTCCTCCCCGTGGGGAGTCCGGCCGGAGGGGCACACGCGGCGAATGGACGCAACAACTAGGCGAATGGTCTGGTCACAGAAGGCCGTCCAGGCCTCTGCGTCTCCGCGAATACAGGCTTCGAGGTCGAAATCCATCGGTGGGGGTCCACGCACGATTCTCTGGTGGGGGCGCAAACATATCGGTGTCGTGGGGTATTCCACTCCATCGGTGTTGGTCGGGGGGGGGAGGGCGGCGATCAGTGCCGCCCGCAGGAGGGTGTGAACATCTATGGCACTTTGGCACGTGGCGGCGGCAGGCGTTCTGGGATTGGCTCTGGGGGCAAGCAATTCGGCAATGGCTCAGGATCGACCCGAGGGTCGGCCTGGCGGAGACCGATCCGGTGACGTCAACCGCGGCGACCGGCCTCAACGGGGCGGCGGCCGCGGAGATGGAGCAGAGCGTGGTGCCAGAGGCGAAGGCCGTGGTGGACGCCGTGGCGGTTGGGGCAGCCCATCACAGGGACTGCTCGGAGGTCCGATGGGTCGTGTGACCAGGATGATGTTCCGTCCCGCCTACCTCACCCGCGACCTGCCCATCTTCGTGGAGATGCTGTCCCTCGACGACGACCAGTCGGCCGTCGTGGAGATGCTGCTGGAAGATTACGACGCCAATTTCCGGCTGGCCGTTGAAGAGACCGAGGCCGCGATGAATGACCTGGGCGCCGCATCCGGCGCCGACGAACTTGAGCAGGACAGAGTGGACGAGCTTCGGGGCAGGATGGAGTCGATGCGTGAGGAAATGCGGGAGGCTCGCGCGGCCGCGTCACCGCCCGCGGAAGGCGGCGGCGAGGGCGAAGATGACCTGAGCGAAGAGGACCGAGCTGAACAGCAGGCGAAACGAGAGGCGGTTCGCGACGAGTTCCGGGAACGCATGCGGACGATTCGCGACGAGTTCCGGTCGGTCCGGGAAGCCCAACTCAACTCAGATGTGATGCAGGATCTGCTGACCAGCCAGATGACACTTCTCAAGCAGTTCGCGCGGGCGCGCAGGGGCATGGGCGACGAGACGACATCGGCCATGACCGGCATCCTGAGTGATGAACAACTGAGCGAATGGCCAGCCATCGATCGCCGCATACGCCGCATGCGAATGCTCCCGGAGGGCCGCCTTCAGGGCAGCCGCACGGATCTGATGCCCATCATCGATCCATTCACTGCAGACCTTGATCCGGAGGCTGCCTCCACACTCTCCGATATCGTTCTGGCCTGGGAACTTGATCTTGACCGGGCCATGCAACGCCGGGCGGACTTTGACGCGACCGCCATGTTCGACTTGCTCACTGCGATGCAGGACATGGACGCGGACCGAATGCTCGAGATACTCGGGAAGCGGCAGTCTCGGGAAGAAGGCGTGCGGGACGTGTCCGATACGACCATCGACCTGATCGCTGCGACCATCCCCGCCCCCGGCGGCGACACTTTCAGGCGAAACGCGCTGCAGGCCGGGTACGGCCGGATCTTCCAGACGACGAGAAGCCAGCGTGCCATTGCTGCTGCGATGAAACTTCCGGACCTTGAACCGGATGTTCTGGCGCAAGTGGAGCAGTTGGGAGTGGACTGTGGTGCCGACATCGACGCGGCCAATGAAGACATTCTCGCGGAGGTTCGCCGGCACGAAGAGCCGCGAGAGGTTCGATTTGTCGAGCGCATGCGGCAGCGGCAGTCCGGAGAGGAGCCGTCGCGTGACCAGGAGGAAACGGACCCGATTCGCGAAGCACACGACGAGCGTGACGAAGTCGATGAGGCGTACATCGCCCGACTCCGGTCGATCCTCGGCGAGGACGTCGTGGCCGAACTTCCGGGTGGCGCCGATCGGTCACGCCGCGGTGGCCGTGATGGGAGGGGCCGGCAGGACGGCGGTGACCGCGACGCACGTCGGGCCGAGTTCATGGCGCAGTTTGATGCGAACAAGGACGGCGAGATTGACGACGCCGAGCGAGAGAAGATTCGCGAGCACTTCCAGAACGGTGGTGGCTTTGGCGGTCCGCCGCCGACACGCCCCGGCGGCTGAATTCTTCAACGCTTCCGCAGAATAAACGTTGTGTCGCACCTGCTGCCATCGAGCGGCACGGTGCGATCGACGTCAAAGTCGCCGCCGCAAATTGCAGCCACCTCGAATCGGGGCTCGGTCGCGATGAGCCGCGCGGCCTGACGAGGGCCATAGGTCCGAAACCGCCAGGACGTCTCGTATCGCTGCACGGTGTCATCAGCGTGAATCGTCATGCGGCAACGGAGGCGTTCAATCCGCTTGCGTCTGCAGGCAGGCCAACCTCGGATGACCGATGTGATGTCCCCATCCGGCTGTGGCGTGATCCACCGCTCCCATCGCTCGGCCCGGTCGCTGTAGTCCGTGAGCGGCAGGGCCATGATGTAGAGGCCACCCGGACGCAAGGCGTCAGCGACGTGTTGCAGGTGACTGCGGGCGCAGGACTCGGTCAGCAGCAGTCGCATGGTCGAGAGCATGTTGCAGGCCAGGTCATACCCACTTCCAACGTTGAAGGACGTCATACAGTCGACGTGCAATGCCCCTTCGAGCCGCCTTCGCCGAAGCCTGCCTGCTGCGTACCAGAGCATCGTCTCGCTGAGATCGAACCCTGTCACGTCCCATCCGCGAGCAGCGAGTTCAGCCAGCAGGCGACCGGTGCCGCAGGCGGGCTCAAGCAGACGCCGCCCGTCCGACTTTGCGAGGCGATTGAACACAGCCTCAATGAACTCAACCTCCCAGGCGGTCTCTTCCGCAAAGACGGCATCGTAGAGATCGGGGTGCTGATACCAGTCGATCGATTCAAATCGAGGCACGGACGTGAAACCTGCTGCTGGAGCCAGTGGACGGGAGCAAACGTGTTGCAAGTGAGCGATTCTCCCAACAGTGCCCCAGAAACAGGGCCGGGTCCATCATTCCCTTGCAGATCGGCTGCGATTGATCTGGCTTGGGTTCGGTCGTAGAGTGGGGTTCGGCATGGTTTTGTCTCTCATCATGGCTGTTTCTGCGCTGTCCACCGAGCCGACCGTCGCAACTGTCTTGTCTGGCTCACAGCCGGCGGTGATCGCGTTGCGGCTCGAGCATCGGTCAGCGACCGCTCCTGTGTACATGACGCCCTGGTCGCCTCGGGCGGCTGGTGCCACCGTCGAGGTGCACGGCCGCGACGGAGTACGGCCGGCGAGATTGCCCGAAGTACAGAGATGGCGAGGGGGGGCCGCGGGCCGTGAGGTGCTGGTTTCAGTGGACGAAGCCGGCGTGCATGGCTTTACGCTTCAGGACGGCATGATTCGGCGAGTCACCGCGGCAGACGATGCGCTCGTTGAGCATGAGACCGTCGTGTGGTCCAAGTCCCGCCTCCCTTGCGGGGGGCTGCCCGCTCTGGAATCACCCGAGCCGGTGACGGAGACGGATGCGGATCGCGCCGCGGGCGCGTGCAGAGTGCTTCGAGTGGCGTTTGATTCCGATTGGCCATTCACCGCCGCCCTGTTTGCTGGCGATGCCGACCTGTCGGCCGCGTATGTGCTTGAACTCGCTGCCGCCGTCTCCGTGATCTACGCCGATTCGCTCGACATGACGGTGGAAGTCGCATACGTCCGCACGTGGTCCGACGAAACGAGCTGCCCCTACGACCCCACCGAACAAAGCGACACCATGTTGAACCAACTCCGTACGGAGTGGGAGGCGTCGGATCCGGAGCCGGACCGGCACGTGGCGCACCTGCTCTCCGGCTCGAGCGATCCGGCTTCGGCCGGACAGGCCTGGATGAATGCTGCGTGCCGAAGCACCGGGTACGGATTCTCCTCACAGCTAGATGGTGGGTTCGCTGATCCCGTGGTCGATCACGTCTGGAATGTGTGGGACCTGCTGGTGGTGGCGCATGAGATCGGCCACAACATCGGCGCCGACCATACGCATGAGATGGTGCCCCCCATCGACGGGTGCGGCAACGGGGATTGCGCGGACGCTTGGGGGGGAACGATCATGTCCTACTGCCACACGTGCATGCCAGATGGGACGAGCAATACGGTGCTTCGGTTCCATGAGCGTGTCAGGGCGGACATCGACACGTATCTGAATTCGGTTGATACGGCGAGTTGCCCGCTTGGGACAGCGCTTCCCGACATCGATGGCGACGGAACCGTCGATCGGGACGATCTGACGCTCCTGTTGGCGGAGTTCGGCGTCTGTGCAGACTGCACATGCAGCGGTGACCTCGATCAATCGGGTCGCGTCGACGTCCATGACCTTCTCCGAATGCTGGAGCAGTGGGGCTGAGCACGCTCTGGCGTGGTTTTCCTTGCTGGTTGTGTTGTCGGGGCTTGCATCGGCTGCTGCCGGGGGCTCCAATGGGGGATGTGCCGCGAGGGAGTGGGTGATCGCGGCCGGGAGGCGCCACCGTGATGCATTCCATGTTCGTTGCACTTGTTCTGGCGGGTGGCGGCGAGGTCAGCCCTGTGGGATTGGCCGACACGCTCATGCATTGTTCGGGGCGAATGGCGACGCTTCACCTTGGCGGCGGGCAGTGGGCCGATCTTGAGGAGTTTGATGTTCGGTCCCCCAACGGAATGTTTGTCGTTGGTCGGGGAGCGGACGACTCGTCGATCGATTTCGGAGGGCTGAGGTTGTGGCGAGGTCATCTCGAAGACGATCCGGCAAGCCATGTCTTCATCGGCGCCTCAAGGCACGGGATCAACGGCTGGGTGCAACAGGGAGACGACCTGCAGATCCTCAGTGATGACGGAGGGCGAGCGAGTGCGATGTGGACGTCGGCGATGGACCTCCCGTCGTCCGTGTTTGATGTCCCCGCCTGCGAGGTTCGCGAGGGCCATGGTGAGGCCCCTGTAACCACGCGGGCTGGCGACGAGCGAGGTGATGATCCGCCTTGCCGCGTGGCCATGCTCGCGATCGACACGGATTGGGAATTCACTGAACGGATCTTTCTGGGTGATGCCGGCGCTGCCGCCGCTTATGCGGTGACCTTGGCCGCTGGCATCAGTGAGATCTATGAGGAGAATCTCAACGTTCGGTTTGAGGTGTCGTTCCTGAGAGTCTGGGCCGACGACTCAGATCCTTACGATCCATCATCGCCGGTGGACATGCTCGACCAGTTTCGCGGCGCCTGGGATGCTGAGATGGCGCATGTGAACCGGCACATTGCCCACATCCTGAGCGGCCGGACCAACCTTCCGTACGGCGGCGTCGCCTGGCTGAGCGTGTTGTGCAACACGAGCTACGGATATGGCGTGTCCGGGTACCTGGCGGGCTCCTTCCCGTATCCGTTGCAGGACAATCATGGAGACAACTGGGACCTGGTTGTCATGGCGCACGAACTTGGGCACAACTTCGGGACGATGCACACCCACGACGGCTACTCGCCCCCGATCGACAATTGCGGCAACGGAAACTGTGATGGCGCCGAGCACGGCACCATCATGTCGTACTGCCACACGTGTAATGGCGGCATCTCCAACATCCGGCTCGGGTTTCACGATCGCGTTCAGGCGGTGATTCTCGACTACCTCGACGCCATCGAGCCCGAGTGCATGCTCGCGGCCGGGAGCGGCGGAGCCGTGGACGATTGGGTCCAGGCGATTGCCGGTGAGACGATCGAGATTGACGTGCTGCTCAACGATGTGGCTTCTGATTGCCAGGGAACCTTTGACCCGGTCATTGCGTCCTTTGACGAGACGACGTCGGCGGGCGGAGTGGTGACGCTTGTGCCGGGCGAGGGGGGAGACCTCGACCGACTCGCGTACACGCCTGCCGACGGGCACGATGGCGAGGACCTGTTCGGGTATGAACTTGAGGGCGGATCTTCAGCAACCGTATTCATCACCGTGGAGGGCATGCGTCCTGCGGACGAGCCCGAAGCCGTCGAGCCCGGCGCTGCTGCAGCGTACTACGCGCTTGTAGCACCGTCGTCTTTGCCTGCCTTTGAAGACCTGAAGCCCTATCTCGAAGACGTCGTTCCCGACATCGGCTTCCAGACGCCCGCCGGCGCGTTTGCGCCGAGCGGCCGAAGGGATGAGGTGGGGGCCGTGTTCACCGGGTATGTGGATGTGGCGAGCACCGGGTTCTACACGTTTTCTATTGAGTCTGACGACGGGTCACGCATGTTCATCGGCGATGATCTGCTCATCGATAACGACGGCGAACACGCCATGGTCGAGAAGGCCGGGACGATTGGGCTTATGGCGGGGCGGCATCAGGTTCGGATCGAGTTCTTTGAGAACCTCGGCGGCGCTGGTCTGGTTGCTCGCTATGAAACTGCGGGACTTCCCAGACAGATCATCCCGGAGGAGGCGTGGTCGCACGAGGTGGTGTACGTACCGTGCGCCGAGGACGTGGACGGTGACGGTGAGATTGGCGTCAATGACCTGCTGGAGATCATCGGGACGTGGGGGCCGTGCCAGGGGTGCGGTGGGGACGTAGACGGCTCAGGAGACGTCGGTGTGGACGACCTGCTCGCGGTCATCGCCGCCTGGGGCACACCCTGCTGATGACTTGTCCGGTTCGCTGCCGGCGACCCTCGCCAGTGCCCGCTGCGCGATCGCTGCGATGATTCCGAGCACAATGAGCATCGCCACGATGCCGCCGACCAGAACCCACGCGCCCGGGCCGTCGGCAATGAACGTCTGCAGGTCTTCGGCGCCGGACGTGGCGGCAGCTGCGGACATGAGGACGATGACCGCAGATCGCGGCGTCATCCCAATGGCCGTGCCGATCGTCTGGATCGGCAGCGGGACGCCACAAGCAGCAACGGCGAGATTCGTCAGGGCGAACGGAGAGTTCGGCGGAATCCTGATGAGCGTCACCATGCCGAGCGTCGGCCAGAAGCCTCGCCCAACAAGTGCCCGCGTGATGATGCGCGCCTTCGGGTGCCGGTCAATGGCGCGTTCGACACGATCGGCTGAGACGAGGCGGGCAACGGCCCAGCCGATGACCGCGCCCCCGACGAACCCGCCCAGCGTTGCGATGAGTCCGATCCAGCCACCGAAGACCCAGCCGGCGACCACAGCCTGCGCATAGGTCGGGAGCAGGCCGAGGCCGCTCGTCACCGCGAAAAACGCTGCGAAGAGCACCGGAGCGGCGGGCCCGATGGACTCGAGCAGGTCGGTGGCGGCCGCGAGATTGGCAATGAGCACGAAGCCGAGCGCCGCCGGGCAGAGCACCCAGAACACGGCGAGCAGTCCAGCGGGCCCGAGGGATCGTGTGTTCTGCTCGCTCGTCATGGCGGGGTCTCAGTCAAGGCATGTAGTACCACCTGTGGGTCGGCGCAGACGGACGGCTTCGCGGACTGGGGCAGCGACTCTGCTGTCAGTTCCGCCAATGCAACGAGCCCGAGCGTTGTTGGGTGCAGCTGATCGAATTGGATCAACGGCGCATCTGCAGGCCATGCGTGGTCATTCAGTTGCAGTGGCCCGCCTTGCTTCATGCGTTCGACCGTGGCCGCGAGTGGAATCAGGGTTGTGTTCGCTCTCGATGCGGCCCAGTCAGCTACCCGGCCATTCATGGCAGCGAGCGCGCTGGCCGAGGGGATCTGACTGTGCCGAAGCAAGGCGATGGGCCACACATCGGCTGCGCCGGACACGTCCGGAATGTCGCCGACCACGAGGGGGACATCGATGGACTCGAGGAGTTGCAGTCCGTGATTCAGGTTGGCAAGCCGGGCGTCAACATCGTCCGTTGCGAGTGGGTCGCCCTGCCGATCTGCACTGCCGTAGGCAAACCAGAAGAGAAAGTCGAGGGCGACGACATGACCAGGGCCTTCCGCCTCGGCGGCTTCAACCATGGCGGCGCCGATGCTGTGTGGTTGGGAGAAGAACCAGATGTCTGCGTGCCCGCTGACTTCGCTCCGCTCGCGGCCGAGAACAGCGGGCAGAACATCGGCCAGATCGACGTGCCGATGGTTGATCGGAGTCCTGTGGTCGGTCGGCTTTGTTGGTACGACAACGCCCCAGCCGGCCGAGGCGCTGGCGCCCACGACGGCGATGTGCTCGGATGGATCTGGTCCGGCTGCGGCGATGGCCAGCGTGATGGCGTGCAGTAGCATCATGAGGCCACCTCGGATTGCTCGCGCGAGCCGCTCCAGAGTTCGTAGCCGAGCAGGCGAGCATCGACCTTGGCATGCCGCATCGGCACTCGGCACGCAGTCTTGAGTCCGACGGACTTGGCCAGATCGAGATTACCCGTGAAGATCCAGCCGGACCAACCGCCACATTGCTGCTTGAAAAAGTCGCCCATGCGCTTGTAGAGCGGTCTCAGCGAATCCTCGTCACCGAGACGCAGGCCGTACTCGGGGTGCAGAATCACGTGGCCCGGCGTGTCGGGGAGCGGGGTGCCGGCAAAGTCACAGACAGCCGTCTCGATCATGTGCCCGACACCGGCAGTGTCTGCGTTGCGGCGGGTCGCTTCCACGGCCTGTGGGTCGCGGTCGGTTGCGATGATCGGTGGAAGTGCCGCGCGACTTCGCCTTGGCTTCTTTGGTGTTGCATCGCGTCGCAGGTCGGCCCAGAGTTGGGTGTTGAATCCGTGGAGGTGCTGGAATGCGAACTGGCTGCGGAGCAGCCCGGGCGGCCGGCCGGCTGCCAGGAGTGCTCCCTCGATGGCCAGCGTGCCGCTTCCGCACATCGGTATGACCAGTGGTGTGTTGCCTGGCCAACCAGTTCGGTGGAGGATCGCCGCGGCGAGGGTCTCGCGAAGCGGGGCGGCGTGCGGCATCTTTCGATAGCCGCGGTCGGACAACTTCTGGCCGCTTGTGTCGATCCAGACCTGGGCGGTATCACCATGCCAGTGCAGATGGACGACGACGCCCGTTCTGTCCGGCCCGGAGTCGGGACGCTTGTCGTGCACACTGCGGATGCGGTCGACGATGGCGTCCTTGAGGCGGAGGTTGGCGAACATCGTGTTGTCGATGCTCGGATGGCGGATCGTGGACGTGATGGAGAGGTAGCCGCTCGCTGGGACGATCATCTCCCACGCAATGCGCCCAGCCTGCTTTTGCAGTTGATCGGGATGCGTGCACGGAAACTGCTCCACCAGCGTCAGGACCCGCATGGCGATGCGGGACTCGAGGTTCAGCCGCATGGCGTCGAACATCGTCCCCTGGACTTCGACGCCGGTGGCGTCGGTCCTTTCGACGGCATGGCCGAGTGCGCGGATCTCCTCCTCAAGCATGGGAGCCTGGCCGCTGGCACAGGTCAGTCGAATCGTCGTGGGGTGTGAGAAGTCCATCGGTACGAAGTGGCGGTCGCGGCGTGTCCGAGTCGATGATGATCGGGACCGCTGCTGTTCAGTATCCCATCCCCCAAGTCGCGATGGAGCACTCGGTGGAAGAACTTCAGGTCAATCGTCGATTCTGCATACCGGCCCGGTCGCTCCGGGCCGAGATGTCGACGGCCAGCGGACCCGGTGGGCAGCGGCTGAACCGCGTGCGGACCCGAGTGACCCTCATCTACGACCTGGCCGCGTGCGAGGCTGTGGGCGACGCCCGTCGCAGCCGAATCTCGTCTCGGCTGGGTCACCGCCTCGGAGCGGATGGGACCATCCGTGTGACCTGTGGCCGGCACCGGCAGCAGTCCCGGAACATGCAGGCCGCTCGGGAGCGGCTCGCCGAACTTCTCGCGGGTGCCCTGACGCCAGTGAAGGCTCGAAAGCCAACCCGCCCGACCAGGGCCAGCAAGGCGCGGCGGAGGGAGCAGAAGGCCCGCCGGGGCGTCCGCAAGGCCGAACGGGGGCGACGATGGGGCCGGGACGACTGAATCGGCTGTGATGGACCCCTCATGGGAGTTCGTGCACCAGCATTTGCACCCGAATGCCGATGTTGGTTGAATGCCACCCTGATCCGCCGCATACTTGGTGGCTGGAGGGACTTTTTTCACCCATGATCCATCAGAAGACACTGATTGCCGTGGTTGGCTGCCTCGTTGCTGCCACCTCCATCGGCCAGGCCGCAGACCAGTCACTTGCCGGGCTGATGCAGGTGGAGGATCTGGCTCCATCGGCGTCCGGCCTCGGACATGGCAGCGATGTCGCCGTATCCGGAGACCTGGCAGTCGTCGGCCGGCCCGGCGACGGTGTGGTGGACGTCTATCGCCGGGCCGAAACCGAGCCCACGCTGGACGGGTTGCCGTGGCAATGGTCTCTGTATGGCTCGCTGACCCTGCCAGGTCTTGCACCGGACGCCGGTTTCGGCGCGAGCGTGGCGATTGATGGTCAGACGGTGGTCGTGGGCGCCTGGAAGGACGACACCGTCGGTACGAATGCCGGCGGGGCCTGGGCCTTTGACGTGCCTGCGGACAGCCAGGGCTGGAGTGAAGGCGGGCCTGCCTGGTACACCATCAACCCGGGCCAACCCGGCGTGCCCAGCTCTGAACTGGCGGAATCCGACTACTTCGGGTGGGACGTCGCCGTCAGCGGGGACATCGTTGCGGTCGGCGCATGGGGCGATGACACGGCCGGTGACCACGCAGGCGCTGTGCACGTGTTTCAGCGAACCGAAGGCGGGTACACCCACGTCACGAAGGTGACGCCGGGCGAGTCTGAAGGCGGATCCCGGTTTGGTTCGACCGTAGCGATGGCGGGCGAACTGTTGCTCGTCGGCGCGCCCGCGCGAGCGGGCTGGTCGGGAGCCACCTATGTGTTTGACGCCAGTTCAGGTGGTTGGCCGCTGGTCCAGCGGCTCGATTCGCCCGAAGGCGATGCGTGGGAGCGGTTCGGGCATTCCATTGCGACGATCACCGAGGAAGACGGAGACGTGACCGGGATTCTGGTTGGGGCGCCGGGCGATGGGGAACTTGGTCAACAGGCGGGATGTGTGTATGTCTTCACACCGGTCGAAGGCGGGGAGAGCCTCCTGTACGAGCCCTTTGAGACGCCAAAGCTCGTCGCCCCCGGTGGCGGTCCGCTCGAACGCGCGGGCGCGTCCGTGTCGGTGCTTGCGCCCGATCACTCCAGTGAGTCCGACGATGGCGGTGGCGTTCTGATTGGGGCTCCGGGGTGGCGACACCCCGAAGATGGTCAGGAGCATGGCGCCATCTACTTTGTCAGCTTCGACGAAGTCGGCGGTGGGACGGAGGAATCGGGCAGAGTCGTTTTGCCGAGCGAGCCGGGGGGCGGGCTCGGCGCCTGCATGGCTTGCGACGTGGGGCCCGTCGGGGGTGAAAGCGGATTCAACGCCATCACGATCCTTGGGGGCCTGCCGGGCGCCAATGCGGGTTACGGGCGTGTTCACCTGATTCATGGGCCGGCGGTGCCGCACGGCGGTGACTGCGACGAAGACGGCACCTTTGATCCGATGGAAGTCTACTTCTATCCAGAGTCAGCGGATTGTGATGGCGATGGATCGCACGATGCCTGTCAACTGCATGACGGCGCCGAAGACTGCAATGGTGACACCATTCTCGATGTCTGCCAACTTGACCTCGCAACCGACTGCGACGGCAATGGCGTGCTTGACGAGTGCGAGGTTGGTGGGCCGGGCGACTGCAATGCCGACGGCGTGCCTGATGTGTGCCAACTCGGCGGCTCAAGCGATTGCAATGGGGATGGCGTCCTTGACGACTGCCAGCTCAGCCCTGCGACCGACTGCGACGGTAATGGCGCACTTGACGAGTGCGAGGTTGGCGGGTCTGGCGACTGCAATGTCGACGGCGTGCCAGATGTGTGCCAACTGGATGGTTCGAGCGACTGCAATGGGGATGCCGTCCTTGACGAGTGTCAACTCGGCCCGCAGACCGACTGCGACGGCGACGGTGTGCTCGACGACTGCCAACTGAATCAGACGACCGATTGTGACGGCAACAGTGTGCTCGATGTATGCGAAGTGGGCGGCCCGGGCGACTGCAATGTCGACGGCGTGCCTGATGTGTGCCAACTCGACGGCTCAAGCGACTGCAACGCGGACGGCGTGCTCGATGTCTGTCAGAGTGGACTCCTGGATTGTGACCAGAATGGCATTCCTGACGCCTGCCAACTGGACAGTTCGACCGACTGCGACGGGGATGGCATGCTTGATGTGTGCCAACTCGACGCTGTCACCGACTGCGACGAAGACGGCATGCTCGACGTGTGTGAAATCGCCGCGAACCCAGAAGCGGACTGTGACGGCGACGGCATTCTGGACGTCTGTCAGGAGCCAGAGGGCGGACTCATTCCGGCGGACTGGCTGACCGAGCAGTTCTATTCGGGCATCGACCTGGCCGGGCTCGGTATCCGCCTCAATCCGACCGGCAGTTCCACGCCTCCGTACTACCAGTTGTGCACCGTGACGGCGCCCGACGTGTGGATCGACCCGGCGTCCCACGCGCCGCTGACGCTGACCGATGACGACGCTGTACTTCAGCCGTTGCCCTTCAGCTTCGAGTACCTGGGGACGTTGTGGCTCGAGCTTTATGTCGGAAGCAATGGCAACGTCACGTTTGGCCAACCGGATACGACCTACATGGAAACGCTCGTCGACCACTTTGCCCTGCCGCGGCTCAGCGTGCTGTTTGATG
>CAZMPA010000044.1:0-12343 GCA_964567915.1 uncultured Isosphaeraceae bacterium
GGTATCGAGGTGCAGTTCGGCACCGGCACGCTGCTCGGCGGCCGCATGGGCAACAACGGCTGGATGCAGGAACTGCCCGATCCGATCACGAAACTGACTTGGGACAACGCCATTCTTCTGAGCGAGGCGACGTGCAGGCAGCTCGGCGTCGGCAGTGGTGACATGGTGCAGTTGAGCGTGGGCAGCGGCTCAGTCACGGGTCCGGTGCTCATGCAGCCTGGTCAGTGTGACGGGACGGCGTCGGTGATGCTCGGCTACGGTCGTGTCTGGCCTGGTCGCGTCGCATTTGGAGCGGGCTTCAACGCGTATCCAATCCGGATGGCCTCGGGCCTCTGGTCGGCTGGAAGTGGATCAATCACGCCTGTCGGTGGTGGCGAGAAGCTCATTACGACGCAGGACCACTACGCGATCGACACCGTTGGCGGCGAGGGCACACAGGCACGGCTCCCGATGCTCTTCCGCGAGGCCTCCGAGGAGTCATTCGCATCGCATCCGAACTTTGCTCGGGACCGCAGCCATGTGATCAGCACGCTGTCGCTCTTCGAGGAGACGCAGTTTGAGGGTGCCGACTACCGCTGGGGCATGGCGACCGATCTGTCCAAGTGCACCGGGTGCAGCGCATGTGTGACGGCGTGCCAGGCTGAAAACAATATTCCGATCGTCGGCAAGGACCAGGTCCGTATGGGCCGCGAGATGCATTGGCTTCGGATCGACCGCTATTACCGCTTCCGCAAGAAGGGTGGCGAGTGGGACACATCGCAGCCGGCCAGCGTTGCGATGCAGCCGATGACCTGTCAGCACTGCGAGAACGCGCCGTGCGAGCAGGTGTGTCCGGTTGCTGCGACGGTGCACACGTCGGACGGACTCAACGCAATGGTCTACAACCGGTGCGTTGGCACCCGGTACTGCTCGAATAACTGCCCCTACAAGGTGCGGCGATTCAACTTCTTCGATTACTTCCGCCGCGATCCGCTTCGCGAAACTGGCATGCTTCAAGTGCAGCCGGACTACTACATCAAGCAGCAGAGCGGTGGCGACCCGCTTCGTCGCATGCAGTTCAATCCGCAGGTCACGGTCCGCATGCGGGGCGTGATGGAGAAGTGCACCTGGTGCACCCAGCGTATTGAGAAGGCCAAGATCGAAACTCGCAACGCCTGGGTCAAGAAATCGGCCGCTGAGAAGGCCGCCGACGGTCGCGTTGTCATTCCAGATGGCACGATCACTCCGGCCTGCGCCCAGACCTGCCCGACCGGCGCCATTGTGTTTGGCGATCTGATGGACGAGACGTCGCGGGTGTCTGCAATGCACCGCGATCATCGATCCTACGCCCTGCTGGGCGAACTCAACATCAAGCCCCGAAACCGCTACATGGCCCGGATCACGAATCCCGCCGGTGGTGAACGATTCCCCGCTGACTTCGTGGCCCACGGCGGTCACGGCCATGACGACGGCCACGGCAAGGACGCAGACTCCAGCCACGACCACGACCACGACCACGACCATGACCATGATCATGATCACAACCACGATCACGGCGATCACTCTCAGAACGAGGTGCATGACGGATGACCACGTTGCCGATCGACCATCCGATCGACGAACTCAGCGACGACCCGCGTCAGCGGCCGCCGCTGGTGTTGAACCATGACGACTTCGGGTCTGTCACCGCGGACATTCTGCGGTGCAACGAGGCGGGCAAGGCCCCCTTGGCATGGAAGATCGCGTTCGTTATCTCGTTCCTGTTGATGTCAATCCTCGGCATCCTCGTCGGCTACTTGATCGTGACCGGCGTCGGTGTCTGGGGCAATAACAACCCCGCCATGTGGGGCTTCCCGATCGTGAACTTCGTGTTCTGGGTCGGCATCGGCCACGCGGGCACGCTGATTTCCGCGATTCTGTTCCTCTTCCGTCAGAAGTGGCGGACGTCGATCAACCGATTTGCGGAAGCGATGACGATCTTTGCCGTGATCTGCGCTGGGCTCTTTCCCGGCATTCACGTTGGCCGAATCTGGCTGGCGTACTGGCTCTTCCCGATTCCAAACCAGATGGACATGTGGCCGCAGTTCCGCAGTCCGCTGCTGTGGGACGTGTTCGCAGTCGGCACCTACTTCACGGTTTCTCTGCTCTTCTGGTACGTCGGCATGATTCCAGATCTGGCCACAATGCGTGACCGGGCGACAAACAAGATCAAGGCCATTTCCTACGGATTCTTCGCGCTTGGCTGGCGGGGCAGCATGCGGCACTGGCACCGCTACGAGCGGGCTTACCTGCTGCTGGCGGCTCTGGCGACGCCACTGGTGTTGTCGGTGCACTCGGTCGTGTCGTTCGACTTCGCCGTGGCGCAGCTCCCCGGCTGGCACACGACGATCTTCCCGCCGTACTTCGTGGCCGGTGCCATCTTCAGTGGCTTCGCCATGGTGCTCTCATTGGCGATTCCAGCTCGCGAACTCTGGGGCCTCAAGAACTTCATCACGATGCGGCACATCGAGAACATGTGCAAGATCGTGCTGCTCACCGGCTCGATGGTGGGCTACGCCTACGGCATGGAATTCTTCATGGCGTGGTACAGCGGCGAGGTGTACGAGTCGTTCGCCTTCATCAACAGAGCGTTTGGCCAGTACGCCTGGGCTTACTGGATCATGGTCTCCTGCAACGTGATCTGCCCGCAACTCTTCTGGTTCAAGGCCATCCGCCGCAATGTGTGGGTGATCTTCATCATCACCTTGTTCGTCAACCTCGGCATGTGGTTCGAGCGATTTGTCATCACGGTGACGAGTCTCGCCAATGACTTCCTGCCCAGTAGTTGGGGTTGGTTCGAGCCGACCTGGGTCGATGTCATGACCTTCGTCGGGAGCTTCGGCCTCTTCATGACGCTGTTCCTGCTCTTCATCAGATACCTGCCGATTCTGGCGGTCGCCGAGATCAAGGCGGTCATGCCGGAGGCGGATCCCCACGCTCACCATGACGACGATGCGGAGGCGCACGAATGAGTGCATCAACCCCCGATACCGCCACCCGTGTACAGGCCACCGAGTCCGCCGCAGTCTCGACTGCATCGGATCGCGGCACTGCTCTGTGGGGCTTGGCCGCACAGTTTGACACTCCGGCGGCCATCTATGAGGCAGCCAAGAAGGTTCGCACCGCCGGCTATCGCTGGTTCGACTGCCACGTTCCCTTTCCCGTGCACGGACTGGATGCGGCCATGGGTGTCCAGCACACCATCCTGCCAGTCCTTGTCTTCTTTGGAGGCCTGACCGGGCTGTGCCTGGCCGTCTTCCTGCAGGTCTTTACCAACTCGCTGCAAGTCGATCTCTGGGCCATCGTTCCCGTCGTTGGCTACCAGTTTGAAGTGTCTGGAAAGCCGCTCATCAGCGCTCCGGCCTTCGTGCCCGTGCTGTTCGAGTTGACAGTGCTGCTATCCGCTCTCACAACGGTCGGCGGCATGCTCTTTCTCAACAAACTCCCCTGTCTGTATCACCCCGTGCTCAAGTCGCCCAAGATGAAGCGAATCACCGACGATCGCTTCGTGCTGGTGATTGAGGCTCGGGACCCCAAGTTCGTGCGGTCGACGACCGAAGCCCTGCTTGAATCGCTCAAGCCGGAACGCATCGTCGAACTGGAGCCTTGACGCTATGAGCTCTCAACACTCCGACAAACGTGTGACCGGCACACTCTGGGAGATTCCGCGTGGCTTCATCTACGCGGGCGTGCTCCTTGCTTGTCTGCTGCTGGTGCCGCCGGTGCTGATCCTCCGCGCTCGCGCGATGCCCAGCGATCAGCCACGGATTCACATCATTCAGAACATGGACAACCAGCCAAAGTACCTCGCGCAGCACGAAAGTCTGTTGTTCAAGGACGGCCGCGCTATGCGTCCCAGAGTTCCGGGAGTCGTCGCGCGAGGCCAGATGATCGACGACACGCACTTCTGGCTCGGGCTGATTGACGGCAGTTACGCCACGACCTTTCCGAAACAGGTCAATGTAGATGACGCGTTGCTGGACCGGGGCCGCGAGCGATATGACATCTACTGCCTCCCGTGTCACGGCGTGACCGGGGCTGGCGATGGGAAAGTGCATGAGCGGGCGATGATCCTGCTCAATAACGGCACCAATGGAACAGTCTGGGTGCAGCCAAGAAACCTGCATCAGCCTGACATGCAGGATCTCCCACCAGGCAGGATGTTTCACACGATCGGCCAGGGGTTCGGCAATATGGCAGGCTATGCGGCGCAAATCTCTCCCGAGGATCGCTGGGCGATCACGGCTTGGGTCTATGCGCTCCAGGTTGGACGAAACGCGCCCGCGGACGCGGTCTCGGGTGCGGCGTCGCTTCCGGTAAAGACCCGCAATCTCGACGGAGGTGACTCGTGAAGTCGCTCGAAGCCAATCAGGCTGACCTTCGACTCGGTGGCTTGGGACCGGCCGGTATCGGCATCGGCGCCATTGTCGGCTTCGGGGGCGTGGCCGCGACTCTGTTCCTGGACGGGGTCGAAGGCTCGGCCGTGTTCTGGAAGTCGTACCTCCTCGCATTCATGGTGGCGCAGGCGATCTGCCTGGGCGCCCTGTTCTTTGTCCTCCTGCAGCACGTCACCAAGGCGGGCTGGTCGGTCACCGTCCGCCGGCCAGCCGAGGCAGTCGCGGCGAACCTTCAGTGGCTGTGGCTGCTCTTCATTCCGATCCTCGTACTCGTTTGGACCGGCAAGGGCGCAGTTCTCTTCGAGTGGTGTGATTCGGACTACATGCACGGGGACCACGTACTTGAAGGCAAGCTTGGGTACCTCAATCCGACCTTCTGGTCGATTCGGGCCATCGTGTATCTCGGCGTCTGGGCGCTGCTCGCGCGGTTCTATCGCTCACAAAGTGTGGCGCAGGACGCGGACGGCGATGTTCGCCGCACACTGCGGATGCAGTGGTGGGCCCCGATTGGGATTGCCTTGTACGGCCTGACGCAGACCTTTGCCGCGGTCGACTGGGTGATGGCCATCCAGCCGAAGTGGTTCTCGACCATGTTCGGGGTCTATTGGTTTGCCGTCAGTTGTACGGGCTTCTTCTCTTTCGTCATCGTGCTGCTCGCCATCCTTCGTGGAGCGGGGTGTGGCTCGAAAGCGTTCACTCGGGAGCACTTCCACGATCTCGGCAAACTGCTCTTTGCGTTCGGCGTCGTCTTCTGGGCGTACATCGGATACAGCCAGTACATGTTGATCTGGTACGCCAACATTCCGATTGAAACGGAGTGGTTCGTGCCGCGGCAACTGGGCGCCTGGTTCGACGTGTCCTGGATCCTCATCCTCGGCCACTTCGCGCTGCCGTTTGTCCTGCTGATCACTCGGTGGACCAAGCGGTACCGCAACATTCTGGTGCTCATCGCGCTGTGGATGGTTGCCATGTTCATCGTGGACGTCTATTGGCTGGTCATGCCGATGGTCCCCGAGGTGGCACTGGCTGAGGCGACGAGTTGGGACGAGTTGCAGTCGGCCGCGGCGGCCGGCGAACTCGCCATCGGCTGGAATCCGTCGATTCTCAATCTGACGGCTCTGCTCGGTTCGATCGGGCTGGTCGTCTGTGGCACGTTCTTCTTCCTCGGTCGGGCAAGCCTCGCCCCGACCGCAGACCCGCGCCTCTCCGAAGCGCTTGCATTCGAGAACTTCTGATGAGTAACGATCCACATCACGGCGATCATCCAGCAGACGATCACGAGGACCCGTCAGGCGGACCGACCTGGGTGGTCGGTGTGGCCGGGGCGGTCCTGACGGTCGTCACCGTGCTTGGCGTCACGGCGCTCTACTACGGCGCTGAGCGGGCCGAGACACACCGGAAGGTCGTGTCGGTTCGATCGCAGGAGGCGGAGATTCGACGCGAGGCCGACAGGCTTGCGCTTGAGGACGAGCCCCACTGGGAGCAGTGGACGGATGCGGATGGCGTGCTCGCCGGCGAGCGGACGCTTGTCGTACCGATCGACACTGCCCGCGAAGTCGTCAAGAAGCGGTGGGGAGGCGACGCTCACTGAGCAGACAGCGATGACCCTCTTGAGCCGAACCATCTCGTGCGTGCTACTGACTGCCGGTGTTGCTGCGCCGCAGGCTGCAGCGCAACTGCTCGCGGACGAGCTGCCGCCTGAACTCGACGGCGTTGGCATCGTGCAGCGATTGGATGAGCAGGTGCCGCTGGATCTCCAGTTCGTTGATCAAGAGGGCGAGTCGGTCCGACTCGGCGATTACTTCACCGAGGGCCGTCCCGTCATCCTGACGCTCAACTACTACAAGTGTCCGATGCTCTGCTCGCTCACGCTCAATGGGCTGGTGGATGGCATTCGAGGCGTCGAGCTTGGGCTGGGCACCGATTACCAGATCGTGACGGTCAGCATCAATCCCGATGAGGGGCCGGAGATTGCCTCGCAGAATCGGCGTGGGTACCTGGCTGCGCTCAACAGGGATGTCCCCGAGGCTGCGTGGCCATTCCTGACCGGATCGCAAGAGAACATTGAAGCGCTTGCCGAGGCGATCGGCTTCGGATATCGGTTCGATCCAAAAAGCGGCGAGTACGCGCACACAGCGAGCATCACCTTTGCGACTCCCGACGGTCGAATCTCCAAGTACATGAACGACGTCCGGTTTCCCGCGCAGGACCTCCGGCTCGCGGTGGTGGACGCCTCCAACGGCAAAGTTGGGACGCTGATTGACACGCTCTTGCTCTTCAACTGCTTCCAGTGGGACCCAGAGGCGGGCAGTTTTGTCCCGAGCGCGTGGAAGATCATGCGGCTCGGTGGCTCAATAACGCTCGTGCTACTGGTCGGCGGCATTCTGTTTCTGCTGCGGCTCGAACGCCGCGGGAGAGACAATCAGGGAACAGGCACAGCGGGGTCCGCAGGCTCCGATTCGAACATTGGCCAGGGCGGTTCATCCGGCCCTGCACTTCAGACTGGTGGACTTCAGGCATGAGCATGCTCGGACTGCTTGCGACGACAAAACTGGGCGAAGCCACCTCGGGTGGTGGCTTCTGGATGCCTGAGAGCGCCTCCACCGTGGCGCCGGAAGTTGACACCGTCTTCTACTTCATCAACAACATCAACTACTTCTTCATGGCGCTGTGCACGGTGATCCTGATCTGGTTCGCCTTCCGCTATCACGCAAAGCCTTCCGAGCACGCGACGTTTACGGCCGATGCGCCGACGCACAATACGCCGCTCGAGCTGACATGGACGGCCGTGCCGCTGTTGCTGGTCGGTGTGATCTTCTGGCTCGGCATGGACGGATTCCTCAAACTCAACGAGGCGCCTGACGATTCGTACGAGGTGCAGGTCACAGGCCAGAAGTGGTCCTGGACCTTCCAGCATCCCCAGTATGGCGTCACCGAGGCCGCGGAACTGACCGTGCCCCTGAACCGGCCGGTGCGGCTGATCATGACGTCCTCGGACGTGCTGCACAGCCTGTTTATCCCGGCCTTCCGTGTGAAGAACGACGTCGTTCCAGGCCGGTACAGCAGTCTCTGGTTTGAGGCGAACAGGCCGGGCCAATACCGGCTGTACTGCACCGAGTACTGCGGCAAGGACCACTCCAAGATGCTCGCCGTCGTCAACGTGTTGCCCGAAGATGAATTCCAGACACGCCTGGGCAAACTCGCTCGCGAGTACGAAGACATCGGCGACCGCGATCTGCCCGCATATGCCCTGACGCGGCTCTACAACCGCTGCGCGTCCTGCCACTCGCTGGACGGCAGTTCGGGAACGGGGCCCTCGTTTGCAGGGCTCTGGGATCGCACAAAGAAGGGCTCGACTGTGTTCACCAACGGTCAGTCGCTCAAGGATCTTCAGGGCCCCGGGGGCGAGTTCGTGGTTCCTGAGAACTACCTGAGAGACTCGATCCTCAACCCGCAACACTACATCATGCAGAACTACACGGGATCCATGCCGACTTTCAAAGGTCAGTTGAAGGAGCGTCAGATCGACGCGTTGATCCTGATGATCAAGAATCTGGACCGGCTCGTCGACGAGCAGGGTGTCCCGATAGAGAACCCGGACCTCGACGGAGCCGACATATCCACGGGAGCAGGTCAGTGACCGTGGAAGGGATGATGCGATGACGACGATCAACAATCAACCACTCGATCGGCCCGCGATCGAGGGTGACAATTACCTCACGCACAGCCGCGGATTCCTCTCCTGGATCCTCACGCTGGACCACAAGCGGATTGGCGTGATGTATCTGGTATCGGTGCTGTTGTGCTTCCTGCTCGGCGGTCTGTTCGCATTGGCCGTCCGAACCCAATTGATGACGCCTGACGGGCTCATCATGGACCAGGATCAGTACAACCAGGCGTTCACGTTGCACGGCGGAATCATGGTGTTTCTGGTCATCATTCCCGGTATTCCGGCGGCCCTTGGCAACTTCATTCTGCCCATCATGCTGGGTGCCAAGGACGTGGCGTTCCCACGGCTGAACTTGTTCTCATACTGGCTCTGGATTGTCGGCGCCATCTTTCTGGTGGTCTCGATCTTCGCAGGTCTGGACACAGGTTGGACGTTCTACACCCCGTACAGCATTGATCAGAACTCGGCGATGGGCGGCGTGATTCCCGCCGTGACCGGCGCGTTCCTGCTCGGCTTCGCGTCGATCTTCACGGGCATGAACTTCATCGTCACCATCCACCGCCTTCGCCCGGACGGCATGACCTGGTTCCGAATGCCCCTGTTCCTGTGGTCCGTGTACGCGACCGCAGTTATTCAGGTGCTCGCAACTCCGGTGCTTGGCATCACGCTGGCGCTGCTGGCGGTTGAGCGGGCATTCGGCATCGGCATCTTCAATCCCGCGCTCGGCGGCGACCCGGTGCTGTTCCAGCACTTCTTCTGGTTCTACAGCCACCCGGCGGTGTACATCATGATTCTGCCCGCGATGGGTGTGGTCAGCGAGCTGATCGCGGTGCACAGCCACCGGCACATCTTCGGCTACCACTTCATCGCCTGGAGTTCGATCGCCATCGCGATCTTCTCATTCCTCGTCTGGGGTCACCACATGTTCACGTCCGGCCAGTCGCCGCTCATGAACGTGATCTTCTCCTTCATTACCTTCAGTGTCGCCATTCCATCTGCGGTCAAGGTTTTCAACTGGCTTGCCACGATGTACAAGGGTTCGATCAGCTGGAATACGGCCATGCTGTATGGGATGGGGTTCATCTTCCTGTTCCTGATCGGTGGGCTGACGGGCCTCTATCTCGGCACGCTGGCTACGGACATCTATCTGCACGACACCTACTTCGTGGTGGCGCACTTCCACTACACGATGATGGGCTCGGCACTCATCGGATTCATCGGAGGCTTGCACCACTGGTGGCCCAAGATCACGGGCAAGATGTTCAATGAGAACGCCGGGCGTATTGCGTTCTTCCTGTTCATCATCGGCTACAACATGACATTCTTCACCCAGTTCATGCTGGGCAGCCACGGCATGCCGCGGCGGTACGCGACCTATCCGGCGGACGCGGGGTTCCAGACGTATCACATCGTCTCGACCATCGGCTCATACGTGATGGCGATCTCGTTCTTCATGATGGCGGGGTACTTCATCGCGTCCATCTTCGGGGGGAAGCGGGCGGCCGCGAACCCGTGGGGCGGTCGCAGCCTTGAGTGGCAGTGCAGCTCCCCGCCGCCGCACGACAACTTCTCGGAGCAGCCGGCCGTGGGCGACTGCTACGACTTCTCGGTGCTGCGGTGGGACGAAGCGACGCAGGGGTATGTGTGGCGTGAGGATGTCGAACATCCCGGCCATCACACGGAGGAAGCCGCGCACGCCTGAGTGCGCCAGGGAGTAGCTCAACGTGAGTCAATTGGACATACAAGCCGACGGGCACGGTGAACACGGGCACGATCACCCCGAGTTCCTGGCACACCATTGGTCCAATCCTGTGCAGCAGTTCGAGGCCGGCAAGCTCGGCATGTGGCTGTTCCTGGCCACAGAGATCCTGTTGTTCGGCGGGCTGTTCTGCGCCTACGCGGTGTGGCGGTCAAACCACCCCGAGATCTTCAAGTACGGCAGCCAGTTTCTCGATACGACGTGGGGCGCCATCAACACCGCCGTGCTGCTCACCAGCAGTATGACGATGGCGATGGCCGTCACGTTCGCGGCGCGAGGCAAGATGAAGGCAGTCGTCATCTCGCTCATTCTCACGCTCATGGGCGCGGGTGGCTTCATGGCGATCAAGTACGTCGAGTACAGCCACAAGTTCCACGAGGGCTTCTATCCGGGGCTCGGCTTCTACGAAGCGCCCAACGCATCGCACCTCTGGGTTCCGCTTGAGGAAACGGCGATTGCTCAGAAGAAGGCGGTCGCCACACAGGAGGCCACGGCTTCAGCCAAGCTGGCCGCTGAGGACGCCGCCAGGTCCGAGTTGCCCGCGTCGCCCGCAGACGCTCAGCGATGGAACAAGCCCAACGCGGGGCTCGGCCCCGAGGGCTTGACCACGGATCAGGAGCGACTGGACACGGCGGAGCTTGCAGTGTTTCTGCCGCCTTCCGTGCTCGGCAACATCGAGGACCAGCACGAGGAACTGGAATTTGCCGAGCACCACGAGGCCGGCGAGCAGGTGCACCTGTCGCATCCGTTGCAGGACCCCGAGCGGCCAGTCAATGCCCAGAAGTTCTTCACCATCTATTTCCTGATGACCGGCCTGCACGGCATTCACGTCGTGGTGGGCGGCATTGTCATCCTGTGGCTTCTGATCCTGACGCTGCGAAGGCGGTTCAGTCGCGAGTACTACACGCCAATTGATCTCGGCGGCCTGTACTGGCACATCGTCGATGTAATCTGGATTTTCCTCTTCCCCTTGTTCTACCTGATCTGACGGAGTGCGAGCGATGTCATCGAAGAATCACGAGCACGGAGCGGTCGGGCACATTGTGCCCATCAAGATGCTGGTTGGGACCTGCCTGGCCCTGCTGGTACTTACCGCCGTTACCGTCTGGGTCGCCAAGCTGGACTTTGTCATGCTTCGCATGCACGAGATGAACATCCTTGTCGCCATGGGCGTCGCGGTCATCAAGTGCACCATCGTTGGCATGATCTTCATGCACCTGCGATGGGACCGATCGTTCATTGGGTTCGTGTTTGTCGGGTCCATCCTGTTTGTAGCCGTGTTCATCGGCTTTGCGCTGCTTGATACGAGCGAGTATCAGCCGACGATCATT
The DNA here is from genome assembly GCA_964567915.1 of uncultured Isosphaeraceae bacterium. Classification (GTDB taxonomy): domain Bacteria; phylum Planctomycetota; class Phycisphaerae; order Phycisphaerales; family SM1A02; genus UBA12567. Next base: position 11,176 of record CAZMPA010000044.1, read on the forward strand.
CCAGGGGATACACCGACCATTCAGCAGAAGCTCGATGCGCTCGACGCCTCAATGGCCGCTGGTTCAGCGAGCGGAGACCATGGCGACGCTGCGCACTGACGCCGGAACCGGCGCTCGGGGCGTGCATGCGTCCGAGGAGGCGCGTGCTGAAGCCGGTTCGCTGGGTTTCAAACTCCTGCTCGCCACGCTCGGCATGCTCTTTGGAGCCGTTGTGCTGGGTGTTCTTGCGATCCGGCTTGACAGCACGACGCGGCCCGATGATTTGCCCGCGCTTCCATGGCAGGTGTGGGTCAGCACGGTAGCCCTCTTTGCCACCAGCATCGCATTCATGGAAGTCGTTGCGTCCCAGCGTCGCGGTTCAGACGCGGGCATTCGCGTCGGCCTCGTGACGGCTGGATTCCTTGCGCTCTTGTTTTCGGCCATGCAGGGCTGGGCGTGGCTGGACTGGTATGAGGCCATGCCGGAGTGGGACGCTGCGACGCGGCAGTATCGGATCGGTGTCATGGGATTCTGGGTGTTCACAAGCCTGCACGTGGCGCATGTGCTTGGAGGACTCGTCCCCCTGGCGATGGTCGGCTGGTACGCGGTGTTTCGTTCGTGGACCGCGTCTCGCAGTGGGTTCCTGCGGCACACCGCCACCTACTGGCACTTTCTCGACGCGGTATGGGTGGTGCTGCTGTTGACGATGCTGTTCGTGCTGTAGCACGTCAGTATTGGACGGGGCGTTCGCTTGGGGTCCGGAGTTGCTCGCAGGTGCCATCCTTCAGCACCTCCGCGGAGAGATCGTCCGGCGTGCCCGGAGCACCGTCCGGCCCGTCGCTGACGACTCGCACGACCAGTCCATCTTCTTCATCGCCGCCGAGCACGAGCCGAGTCGTCTGGTCCCAGCCATCCCTCGGGAGCGTGTGAGCCATGACCGTGGCCACCTGGTCGGGGTAGGAATCTCCGGCTGCTTGCCACGTCTCCGCCACATGGCCTGCCCAACGCTCAATGGCCTCCTGCGTCCTGGCGCGGGCGATCTCGCGGTTGGCTTGCTGCATGGGATTCGTTCCTGACCTGGATCGATCGAGCCCGAAGCGAGTCGCGTTGATCTCGGGCGGGTACCGGTTGTCGGACCGATCAACCTCGGCCAACTCGTCGTGGGGGGCAAAAATGACCTGGGTGATGG
>CAZMPA010000045.1:0-898 GCA_964567915.1 uncultured Isosphaeraceae bacterium
TCTTGGCGCTCCCGACATTGCCCGCTTGATCGACGATGGATTTGATCCTCAATTGCTCGTCGCCGGGGGCATTCGGCCGGCTGATCTGGAAGTGGTCCCAGCGGACGCCGTGGATATGCAGGTCAGCTCCTTCGACGTCGCGGGCATGCTTGAGAGCATGTTGACCATGGCGGATGACATGGCCCCGCCCATGGGAGAGGGGCCCGACGGCACACCCGTCAAGGCTTCGGACATGGTTCGTGAGCAGGTGAGGATGATGCTGGGAGTCGACCCCAAGACGGATCTGATCGATCATCTGGGTGATTCGCTGGTGCTGTATCGCTCCACCTCAACCGGTGGCGGCGGCCTGATGAGCGGCGTCATGGCAGTGGGGCTGTCCAACGCAGACGCCATGGCGACGAGCCTTGGAAACCTTGCGGCGAGAATCAATGCCATGGCGGCTCCGATGAGTCAGGGGTATGTGCAGGTTTCCACGTGGTCGCACCCCGAGTGCGGCGAAGTCATCTCGCTCATCTTCCCAGGCGTACCGATTCCGCTGGAATTCTCGCTTATCGTCAAGGGCGATTGGCTGATCGCTGCACTGACACCGCAGGCACTCGTTGCTGCGTGCAGGCAGGTCGGCTCCACCGGATCCATCATGGAAAATCCACGCTTCGCGGAGGCTGTCGGGTCGGACGCGATTGGTGCCGTGCAGGTGAACTTCACGGATCTTCCGGCTCAACTCTCGGATGGATACGGACTGGCCGTGGGGCTCATGAACGCCATCTCGAATTACACCACGCCTCGTGCGGGCAGTTCCGCAGGCGATCGACTGGTCCTTCCTCCCTATGCCGACCTTGCTGAGGGAGCCAGGCCGTGCGTTGTGATTGCTCGCATGGAAGGTGACAATCTGATGTAC
>CAZMPA010000045.1:908-12185 GCA_964567915.1 uncultured Isosphaeraceae bacterium
GAAATAAAGAGAATGGTTTTCTGACATAAATTCCATTTAAAGGCGACGCAGACTCTATGAAAATGAAAATACGCAAACTTGTAATTAACGAGCCCTCGGGCACAAAAGCGATGCGGAACACCGCAACCGCGGCGAAGCTGGCCGCGATGGCTCATTTGATTGCAGCGGCGGCCGCCGGGACCGCGTTGCCGGCCATGAAGGAAGCGCAGCGCAACGCTCGCAGACACCGCGACCGCATCGAACACCGTGTCCTGGAAGAGGTTCACGACGACAACCAGCATGAAGGGAGCAACCCACAATGACACTTCTTGCACTCGGGGGCCTGGCCATCGTTCTGATCGTGGTTTGCAGCATTTTGCTGCTGCTGATCGTGCTGATCATTGGCATGTACAACGCGCTGGTGGCTCTTCGGAATCGTGTGAAGAACGCCTGGGCGCAGATTGACGTCCAACTCAAGCGGCGGTACGACCTCATTCCGAACCTCGTCGAGACGGCGAAGGGCTATATGAAGCACGAGCGGGAGACGCTCGAAGCCGTTACGAATGCGAGGAATCAGGCCATGGCAGCCGCCAAGGCGGTTGCGTCCAACCCTGCGGATGGTGGTGCCGTCCGGTCGCTTGGAGGCGCGGAGGGCTCGCTGCGAAGCGCACTGGGCAATCTCACGGTGGCGATGGAAGCCTACCCAGACCTGAAGGCCAACACGAACATGTTGCAGGTCCAGGAGGAACTGACAAGCACCGAGAACAAGGTGGCATTTTCCCGCCAGGCCTACAACGACTCCGTCATGGTCTACAACACCAAGCGAGAGTCCTTCCCGTCGAACATCGTCGCGGGCATGTTCAACTTCTCTGAGGCGTCTTCGTTTGAGATCGAGGATGCGGCCGAGAAGGAGGCGCCCAAAGTGCAGTTCACCTGATCGCAACTGAGCGAGATCGGACCGAACCGTGAACTTCTTTGAAGCGCAGGACCGCGCCCATCGCAAGACGGGCATGCTCATCGGCCTGCTCGGCGCCGGCCTCGTGGCCATGACCGCCGGGCTCTACGCCGTCTTCATGCTCTGTCTGGATCTGCTCGGCGTGTGGGAAGCGGAGCAAGAACGCCGGGCAGAAGCGCAGGGCAGGCAACTGGACCTCGACGCCGTGGAACGCTTCGCCGAGTCGGAGGTTGGCGTCTGGTGGTCTCCGCAGGTGCTGGCGGTGACGTTCGGTGTCATTCTGGTGCTCGTGGGCGGCGGGTTTCTGTATCGCTACTTGCAGCTGCGCAAGGGAGGAGAAGTGGTTGCGGAGATGCTGGGGGGCGTGCGGATCGAGCCCGATACGGCCGACGCGGCGCAGCGTCGGGCGCTCAATGTCGTGGAAGAAATGGCGATCGCCTCCGGCGTGCCAGTGCCGCCCGTGTTCGAACTCCCCGATGAGTCAATCAATGCATTCGCGGCCGGGCATACGGTGGATCAGGCGGCCATCGGCCTGACTCGGGGGTGCATCGCGCTTCCGAGGGAGGAGCTGCAGGGCGTTGTGGCGCACGAGTTCAGCCACATCTTCAACGGAGACATGCGGCTCAACCTCAGGCTGGTCGCAGTCATCAACGGTGTGATGGTGTTGGGACTCACCGGGCTCATCCTTGCTCGGTATGTCGGGCTCTCGCTGATGATGAGCGGCAATCGCAGAGACGACAAGGGGGCAGGTATCGCGGTCGGCCTCGCGCTGATGATTCTGGGGTGGCTCGTCGCTGCCATCGGTTTCATGGGGACGCTCGTCGCGCGGATCATCCAAGCTGCGGTGTCCAGGCAACGTGAATTCCTCGCCGACGCCAGTGCCGTGCAGTTCACCCGCAATCCGGATGGCATCGGTGGGGCGCTCGCCAGAATCGGCCGTGACTCCAGAACGTTCCAAGGTTCAGGTGAGGCCAGCCAGTTCAATCACATGTTCTTCTCGCAGGCGGTGCCGGCGCTCTTTGCTACGCACCCGCCTCTGAGCGTCCGCATTGAACGCATTACGAGCGGTCGCGGAATCGAACTTCCTTCGGAGGTCGTGCCGCCTGCGCCGCCGCCGCCAAAGCCATCTCCAGACCGCGGGCACGTTGCTGCGGCGACTGTTGCGCTGGGACGATTGCAGGCGGCCGTGTCGCATGCGGGCGAGCTTTCTCAGGCTTCGATGGAGTGGACCAGGCAGGTCATGGACGCGATTCCCGAGCCGATGCGTCAGGCCGCGCGGCAGCCATCATCGGTTCGCGCGCTCATTGCGGCCATGCTGATGCACGAGGGCGGGACCGACGCGGCGGCACTGGACCGGCAACGAGCAGCGGTGAGCAGGCTGCTCCCGCAGGAAGAGGCGATGCGTGTGTCGATACTCCTGCCACTAGCGGCGGAGTTGCCCGCGGTCGCCCGCGTTCCACTGCTCGACCTGACCTCTGCTGCTGTGCAGTCGCTTTCGAGCACGCAGTGGTCCGATCTTGCCACGCTCGTTGGCGAACTTGTGGCGGCAGATCGAACCGTCAGCCGGTTTGAGTGGGTGGTCTCCATGATTGTTGATGCGATGCTTGGCCGAAGTGGCGAGGCGAGCCACTCCGCGACCGCGAAATTGGAGGCCATTCCGCGATCCGTTGAGGTCATGCTCACGATCATCGCGACGGCGGGCGCGGACGACACGGCCGGCGCGATCGAGGCCATGAACCGGGCGATGCACGCGCTGGAGTGGTCCGAGGTCACGAAGGGGACCGCAGTCTCTCAAGAGGAGCTTGCGACGGCAGTGCACGACCTTCGCACGCTTCGTTTCGCAGAGCGGAGGCGGCTGCTCGAGGCGTCCATGCTCGTCGTCGACCACGACGGCAAGACGACGATCGAGGAAGCGGAGATGATCCGGGCGGTCGCGGAGGTGCTCGCAGTGCCGATGCCACTTGTCATTCCGTCCGCAGCGTAGGGCGGCCCTGCTTACGCCCAAGTCAGCCCAAGCGGCAGGCCCGCGCCGAGATCTTCGCAGCCGCGGTCGGTCACGACGACCATGTCCTCCAGCCGCAGGCCCCCGACAGCGGGACCGTAGAGTCCGGGCTCGATCGTGATGACGTCTCCGATGACGAGTGGGGGACCGCCGCGGTCGAGCAGGGGTGGCTCGTGTACCGCAAGCCCGACACCGTGTCCGGTTCCGTGCACCATTGCGATACGCCCCGGGTCAGCACCTTCCTCCGGGAGTCCGAGCTCGAACCCGTGCTCGGTGATGATGGCGGTCGTGGCATCGTTGACTTCCTCGCCTGTCACGCCCGCGCGGGCGAACGACTCGCCAGCCTGCTTGGCCGCGAGTACAGCGGCGTGCATTCGCGCTACTGCAGGCGGCACCGCACCGTGCACGACGGTCCGTGTGCAGTCTCCGTTGTACCGACTCGATTTGGACCGCGGGAAGACATCAATGATGATTGGTTCCTCGGTTCGGAGTGCGCCGCGGCCGTAGTTGTGGCAGTCGGCGCCCTGTGGACCACCAGCGACAATGCTCGTCGGATTCTCGTATCCCGCTTCAAGCAGATGCCAGTCGATGTGTGCGCGGACGCGTTCGCTCGTCAGAACCTCGCCGTCCACGTGGAGCATCCCGCCGTCGCCTGCGGTCGCGCCTGCAACCAACTCGCATGCCATGGCGATCGCTGCCTGCGTGTCCTGCTGCGCCGCTCGGAGCGCGTCAATCTCCTCCTCGTCCTTGCTCCTCCTCGCCGAGACGCCGAGTTCCGCGTCGTATTCGGCGGTGACGCCAGCCGCCCGGAGTGCATCGACGAACGAGAGTGGGAGTGTCCGATCCGCCGTGATCGTGCTCTGGCCGGCACGGCGAATGGCCTCGGCGGTGGCCTGCGCCGTCGCCGTCTCGCGGTCACCCGACAGCCCACCCTCAGGAGTGAAGTCCGCCGGGCACGCGACCCGGTCGGCACGGGCCGAAGCCGCAGCGCGGTCCATTTCAATGTCTCGGATGATGAGCAGCCGTTCGGATCCAAAGTCGATCAGCGCGGCTGGGTCGCCGGCGCTGAACCGGATGGCGTGATACAGCGTGTCGTTGGCGGCCGGGATGCCGGCGATGAGTGTCGTCATGCCGGGAGCGTACCGGCTCGGCAGGGCGGTGGGGGCATCGGGGACCGACCGCCGCACGAGGAAAGACAACGGGCTCGCCTTTCGGCGAGCCCGTTGCGTCATTCACCGTCAGGTGACGGTTGTCAGTGGTCATGCACCTCATTGGCGGTGTGCCCCATGAACGGGAACATCATGCCGCCGCCGCCACCGGCAATGTCGTCGGTGTTGTAGAGGTACTGGGCGTTGAGGGCCCGATCGATGAGCGAACTTGCCTCGGCCAGGTGCGCTCTCGAGTATGGGTCAATGTCGGCGCCCTTGCGTCGCATGGCGCTGTCGATCGACCCCTTGAGCTCACGCAACTGCATGCGGCTCAGGTTGGTGACCGGGGCGGTGTAGAAGCCGCCGCCCGAGGGCATGCTGAGGTCAATGAGCCGCTCCAGGTGCGAGCGCTGCGCGTTGCGACGCAGACTGGAGATGTAAGGATCCCGAGCGTTGTAGGCGCCCTGCGGGCCTTCATCCAACTCGGTCCAGACGGAGTCACGCACCGTGGTGAGCACCTCAGGCACAGTGAGCACGTCCTCGTCGTCCAATGCGCGGAACTCGTTGTCATAGACGCGATTCAGCGTTGCAGGATTGAGGATGTTCGAGAGCGCCATGGACTGGATGCCTGCGATCTTGTCGTGGACGGGGTAGGTCTCGTCCTCGAAGATGTACCGCTGGCCACCATCGTCCCACCACTTGTCCACCGTCATGCGGCGAAGGAGTGTGGGCGAAAGGCCAAAGGCATCGTCACGCATGGTGTTCTCAAGCACGATTTCGAGCGCGCGGCGCTGTTGGTCCGCCTCAATGGGCGTGATGGGATCACGATCGCCATCATCGCCCTTCTTGTCACGGTTGAGATAACTGCCGCCGATCCAGTTGGAGGCGATGTTGATCGCTCCAAGGTGCTTGTACAGCAGCATGTCGTACGCCTTGCGGGCCTCGGCCCAACTCTCACCCTCCTCGACCATGTCTTCAAGGATCCGCTCCCGAAGGTGCTGAGCCAGTCCGATCTGTGAGGCGGCGTAGTTGAGGGGGTTCTCGCCATTGTCGAAGCGACGAGCGCGGGGGTCCGGGCCCCAGGTGTCCTCGTCGGTCGCATAGATGAGCTGTGGCTCGCCTGCTCGCTTGAGGACCTTCTCGGGCTTCTTGCCGATGTAGCCATATTCAATCGCCCACATGTCATAGGGACCGATGGTCATCTGCGTCCAATCACCCTGGGCGTCGCCCAGTTCGTAATTGATGTTGACCGGCAGGTAGTCCATCACCGAACCCGAGCACGAATCGCTTTCAAAGCCGTCCGAGTTGATCTCGGCGAGTGTGTGAATCGTGCTGCCCTTGAAGTTGTGGCGGAGGCCGAGCGTGTGGCCGACCTCGTGCATGACGACTTCCTTCAGCAGCGGTCCGATGAATTCTTCCGGTACGCCGTCGAGGAATTGCTCGTCATTCTTCGTCGCGCTGGACTTGGAATCGGCGGCTTCGTCGGCTTCCTCCTCCTCGGTGTCTTCATCTGCGTCTTCATCGCTGTCATCAGCGCTGTCGTCGCTGCTGTCGTCGGCTGGCTCGTCCGAGTCGTCATCTGAGCCACCATCTTCGCTGGCGGACCGTGTGGCCATCAACGTCATTGACATGCCACCTTCATCCATGCCACCGGTCATGCTGCCGTCTTCGACGGTCAGGATCAACGGGTCGCCTTCGGCATCATCCTCGGCGGGATTGAGTGTCAGACGGTGATCCGACGGCGACCAGTCGCCGATGAGTTCAACCGTACCGAACATCCCCATCTCGGCGGAGCCTTCGACGGTGTTGTCATTGGCGAGGGCGAGTTCGAGTGTGAGTTCCATGGCGTGGCTCTCGCCGTCCGGTCCCGACATCTCGATGGATCCGTACCAGGTTCCCGAGATGGGATCGTTCGGATTGACCGCCGCGACGGCCGGCTTGTCGAGGTTCATGATCAGTTCGGGGTTGAGCCGAATCATGGCCACTTCCATCGCCTTGCAGGCGGCGTGCCGGCAGTTGCCATTGACCTGGCTGACGCGGCCGATGAGACCGTCATACTGCTCGTCACCGATCAGGTCGGTTGCGACGGTGGGTGTTGCGAAGCCTGGAAGGGCGCCGGACGCGCGAAGCATGGCCTGCCGCTCAATCTGCTTCTTGACGTCGGCCCGCTCTGCACGGCTCGCGAGCAGGACGCGAGGGTGCCACTCGGGATGCGTGTCAAGCCAAGCCAGTGCCTCGGGACCCCAGCCTTCCAGCGCCGTCTCAGGGACAAGGTCCTTCCACGTTCTGGTCCAGCCATTGATGAAGCCCTCGTCCATGACGATGTCTGCGTCGAGGATTTCTCCGGTCTTCGGGTGCACGCGGCTGGGGCCGATGGCAAAGCCCATATCGGCGTTGGTCCACAGGAAGAAGTTGTATCGCGCGTCCTCGGGGTCCTTCTCCATGTGAGCGCCGGTGTCGGCGTCCTGCTGGTAGACCTCGATAGCGTTGACTATGCCGACGTTCTCGAAGGCCTTGTTCCATTCGAGAATGCCGTCACGCACCCAGCGGCGGTACCGCACGGGCGTGGTGTGCTCGACGTAGAAGACGATGGGCTTCTTCGGCGGGCTCATCTTGAGTTTCGGGTCCGCCTTCTGGACGTTCCACCGGTTGATGTAGCGCACCCAGGGGTTTTCCTTGGATGCATCACCGATATCGCGATGCGCTCGTCGGCGGCTCGCGGCTTGTACCCGGTGTTCTCCGGGATCTCGGCGATCGAGTACGCGACCGTTCCGAGTTGCCCGCCCCGAAGCGGCATCTGGAAGGCCAGTTCCACATTGTTCGGGAACGCCTTGGCCTTCTCGATTGTCGCCAGGCGTGTGTTGGCGCCGCTTGTACGGCTACCGAAGAACTTCGACGACTGCTTGACCAGCAGGTCGGTCAAGTCGATGACTGGTCCGCCACCCGGTCCCATGGTCTTGATCGGCACGTCGAGAATGACGCGGTCGGTGAAGACACGCTTGGTGCCAGCTCTCGACTGCTTGTCGCCGGTCGACCGGACGGCATAGTTCGGTTGAATGAGGGCCAGCCGCTTGCCGAACCGCTGCCACTTGGCGTAGAGGTCGCCCGCCTGGACGCCGGCCTGCGGGATGCCGCCGGAGATGGTGTAGGCGAAGAAGACGTTCTGCTTGCCGAAGTTGCGAGGCAGCTCCGCCATGACGTCGCCGGCCTTTTCGTCGACGTACAGCGTGTACATGCCCGGCTTGCCGTCGGCCGTCGAGACGACCTTCTTGTAGGAGTCCTTGACGACGGTGTCGAACTTTGGAAACTCCGACTTGCCGCTCTTGCCGCTCTTGCCGCTTGTAGCGGCGATTCTGGGGTCGAGGCCGTCGGTCGTCGGCTCGATCGTGCCCGAAGCCAGGGCGGCCGCGGCGATTCCAAGCCCGCCGATGGCGGTCAGGGTGAAAGCTTTACGCATGGTGTGTCTCCTGAGCGCGGTGGTGGATGAGTCCCCCGAATACTGACGAAGGCAATCCTACCCCGTTTCCCGGGTGGTGGCCCGTCTGCAGCACCTACGGTCCGGCCGGCCGGGAGGTTTGGCACATCAGCCCTGAAGCACGACTTCCAGGTCCGGATCCCACCGCAGAACCCGATCATCCCGCCATGCATCCACGCCCATCTTGATGGCAACCATCGTTGCGCAGCCCAAATCGACATTGCAGGCCAGGGGGGCACCGTCGCGGACCGCGTCGAGGAAGTTGCCCATGTGGTCGCGGCGGTCGTCGCGAGGAACGCTCACTGTGGCCTGGCCCGGCTTGGGCGTTGGGTCCTGGGCTGCCTCCAGGCCGTTTCCGGTGCGGAATTCTCGCCACCAGGGAGACTGCTCGGACAGCGTGAGCCCGTCTCCAAAGGCCATCGTTCCATACTGGCCGCGAATGACGGTCGGCCATGTGTCGTCATTGGTCATGACGCTCGACAGGCAGACGGTGTGCTCCCTGGGGTAGTCGACCATCATGAAGAACGTGTCCGGTATGTCCCGCTCATCCTTCTCGAGATACCGCCCGCCACTTGCGACGACGCGAGCGGGGTAGGCCCCATCATGCCCCTCGATGGCGAGCAGAAGCGGCGCGAGTCTGTGGTACAGCAGGTCGGTCGCCAGACCACCGTTGTAGGCCAGGTACTTGCGGAAACGGAAGAAGTGGTCTGCGTTCCAGTCGATCTGCGGTGCCAGTCCGTGCTCGTGCCCGAGCCATCTGTCCCACCAGACATAGCCCGGGTTTGAGGGGTCATTGCGTGGGCCGGCGTCTGGATCGATGTGCCAGTTGAACTGGCCGCCTCGCGAATTGCGGCAGTAGGCCCCTTGGCTCCACGTCGGCTTGCCAATGCGGCCCTCTGCGATTGCGCGGCGGGCCGTCCAGAAGTTGCCATCGCTCGTGCCCTGCGGTCCAACCTGGAGTGTTCGGCCCGTGCGATGGACGGCGTCGCGGCACGCAAGGGCTTGCGGGATCGTGTGTGAAAGCGGCTTCTCGCAGTACACGTCCTTGCCGGCTTCCATCGCCTCGATGGCGATCTTCGTGTGCCAGTGATCCGGTGTCGCGATCACAACGGCATCCACGTCGGGGTCATCGAGCACGCGTTCGTATTCCATCGTGGCGGCGTCGGCTGGAAGCGATGCGGCATCAGCTGCGGCATCGAGCCTGCGGCGATAGACATCGCACACGCGTGTCACCCGAAGATTCTCGGCGGCCTGTCGCTTGACCAGGCTCTTGAGGTGCCCGGTCCCCATGCCGCCTGTCCCAATGACGGCCATGTTCAGCCGTTGATTGGATCCGAGCACGCGGGCCCAGGACGCGGCGTGAAGCAACAACGGGCTCGCTGCTGCAGTTCGAACAATTGTGCGGCGAGTGATTGGCATGGGCGGCTCCTCACCCCGAGCCTACCGCCGCAGTAGGGATGGCGCGCGATCTACTGTAGTGAAGCGCCCTGGGACTCGAAGAAGGTCCGATCGCCCGTTCTTCGCGGAGAAGCGAAGAAGGACTCCATCTGTCCGATCCACCGCCTTCCTGAGGCGCCTCGCTGTTCGTAATAGGCAGCCATCTCGTCGTCGTATCGGTCCATGGACTTGAGCATGGTGTCGTCGGATGGATATCGGTCGTCAAAGAGCACAGCTTCAATCGGTAGACGTGGACGCTTCCATGGCTCCTCGGCGGGCTTGCCGACACAGAGTCCGTACAGCGGGTACACGCCCTTCGGCAGTTCCAACAGTGCGCTCACAGCTGCGAGATCATTGCGAATGCCGCCGATGCAGCAGGTGCCCCAGCCGAGCGACTCGAGCGCGAGCACAAGGTTCTGAGCAAAGAGCGACGCGTCCACAGCGCATAGCAGAAACGACTCGAGGTTTTCGATGCACGGCTTGCCGGCGCGGTCAGCGAGCAGATGGTGTCTTCGCATATCGCCGCAGATCACCAGAAACGCGCCGCTGTCGGCGACCTTCTGTTGACCACCGCTCAGTTCGACGAGCTTCGAGCGAGTCGTGGTATCGGTGATTCGGATGACGCTGTACACCTGGATGTTGGCGCTGGTCGCGGCGCACTGCGCTGCCTCAACCGCCGCTCGGAGTTGGTCGTCTGGGACCGGAACGTCTTCATATGTTCGAATCGACCGATGGTCGTGCATCTGCTGGATGACTGGATTCATGCGCGCATGGTAGAACGATCGCGTGTCAGGTACCGACCCAGCGGTCGTACAGCGTTCGCGCTCGCGTGGGGTCTCCGGTTCCGACCAGCGCGCGGCCATCGGCGAACACCGTGATGCGTACGCTGTCGCTGTCGAGGTCGACGCGTACCGCATGTTCGTCATGCCGGACCTCGCCATGCGGATTCAGGCGGCTGGCCAGTGCGACGAGGTCGATCGGGCCGGGGCTCGCGGGCAGGATCTGGGTCGTGTCACGGCCGCACAGCGACGCCACAGCGGCGCCGCGATCACCATCGAGCCACTCAAAGGTGCGTGCGCCGCAGCACGGGCAGTCGTCACGAGGCGTTCCAGGCTGCATGCGTCGGTCTTCTCCCTCCCAGGGATCGATCGAATGCATGGACCGGTCGAGCCGCCCAATTCGGCCAACGAGCAGGGACAACACGGCGGCGGCCTGATGCCCGGTGACGATGGCAATCGTCGGGCCAAGCACGCCGGCGGTGTCGCAGGTTGGCGTTGTGCCCGCAGGTGGAGGCTCTGGAAAGACGCATCGCAGGCAGGGCGTTGGTTCGCTCCATTCAATGACGCGGCCGCGGCCTCCGTCCCTCGGAAGGATGGGCATCACCAGCCCGCCGGTCCCGACGGCGCCAGCGTAGATGTACGGAATGCCGTGCTTGACGGCCAGGTCGTTCAGGAGATACCGCGTGTCGAAGTTGTCGAGCCCGTCCACCACGAGGTCCACCCCGGCGGAAAGGTCTTCGGCATTACTCGACCGGAAATCGTCGACGGCCGGCTCGATGTCGATGTCCGGGTTGATGGCGGCGAGCCGCTCTGCTGCGGCAATCGCCTTTGGGCGGGAAGCGTCCGCGTCGGCCTGGCTGAAGAGGATTTGCCGCTGCAGGTTGCTGATCTCGACGACATCTCGATCAACGATACGTAGCGTGCCGACGCCGGCCCGGGCCAGTTGGTCGGCCACGCCGCACCCAAGTGCGCCGCATCCGACGATCAGGACCGTCGCGTCGCCAAGGCGTTGCTGTCCTTCCTCGCCGATATCCGGCAGGAGGATCTGGCGGTCGTAGCGGGCCGCCGGCCTCACCGATCGCACCTCGCCCTCCTCCGGGATCACCACGCGAAGTGGCTGAACGCCTTGTTCGCCTCGGCCATACGGTGGGTCTGCTCTCGTGTGTTGCAGGCCTTGCCTTCACCATTGGAGGCGTCGTAGAGTTCCTTGGCCAGACGATCGGCGAGAGGCTTGCCCTTCTCACCACGGACCGCGGTGATGATCCACCTGAACGCGAGGCTCTGCCGCCGTCGCTGCGTCACGGGCATAGGCACCTGGTAGTTGGCACCACCAACTCGCTTGGAGCGGACTTCGACGTTGGGCTTGACGTTCTCGATCGCCTGCCTGAACGCGTCGATGACGTTTTCTGGCGTGCCTTCCCGCTTGTCCTTGTCCATGCGGGCCTTCACCTTGTCCAACGCGTCGTAGACGACACGCTGCGCGACGGCCTTCTTGCCGTCGA
>CAZMPA010000046.1:0-9792 GCA_964567915.1 uncultured Isosphaeraceae bacterium
GCCATGCTCGCCCAGACCGGGCTCAAGCACGTCGTCATCACGTCCGTAGACCGTGATGACCTCGACGACGGCGGCGCCGCGATCTGGGCGGACACCATCCGCCGCACCCGAGCAGCCTGCCCGGATCTCGGCATCGAAACGCTCGTCGGAGACTTCAAGGGGGATCTCCGCGACCTGCAGGTTGTCATCGACGCCGCCCCGGACATTCTCGCCCACAACGTCGAGACGGTCCGCCGCATGCACGATGCGGTGCGGCCACAGGCCAGATACGACCGATCCATCGAGGTCCTGGCGGCCATCAAGTCGGGCGGTCTGATCGCTAAGACGAGCCTGATGGTGGGCATTGGGGAGCGGGACGAGGAACTGCTGGAGACGATGGCGGACATCCAGGAGCGGGCGGCCACGGACATCCTCACCATCGGGCAGTACCTCCAGCCGACCCGAAACCACCTGCCGGTCGACCGGTGGGTCCCACCAGCAACCTTTGCGGCCTGGAAACAGGCCGGACTGGACATGGGCTACCGCGTGGTCGAATCCGGGCCGCTGGTGCGAAGCTCGTATCACGCCGAATCGCAGGCCGATGCGGCCTGTTCCGGCAGGGAGTGAGGGGACGGAGTTGTGTGCGTTTCCGCTCCCCCGCGTCGGGGGAGCTGTCGCGCAGCGACTGAGGGGGTGCGTGATGCTGCCAACGACGCCGATGCCGATGCTGTCAACCACTCCCCCCTGGCTGCGCCAGCCTGTCCCCCCTCCAGGGGGGACGGACGGGCCCTGCAAAAACAACTGGACGGCCCCGTGCGTCGGGACCGTCCAGTCGGAGAGAGAGGAGAGAGTGTTTGAGGGACGCGGTTGTCGCATCCAGACAGGACAACGCCGACCGCCCGACAACCTTTCGCCCCTCGGGAAAAAACTGCCGAATTGGGTAGAGTCTCCCCCGGCCCCATGAAACGCACCCACGATTCAAACCTCGATCCCACCGGAATTGCCCCGTTTCAGACGTGGAAAGATCGATTCCTGTCCAGAAGGGCCATCGCCGCTCAGGCCATCCTGCTGGCCGCCGCCATCGTCACAGGGTTCGTCGCGTTGTATTTCCGAATCGCGGACGATTTCGGCTCCGGGCTGTTCCTGCGGATGCATGAATTGGACACGATTGCGGGCATCCGCCTTCCGGGCGGCACCGGTCAATGGCTCGCGGCCCTGACCGTTGTCGTCGGCATGGTGCTGATCATCTGGCTGCGGGATCGGTTCTTCCCCGGGACCGAGGGCACCGGCATCCCACAAGCGATCGCCTGCCTGAAGGTCAAGGACAGCCCGTTCAGGCGGTACATGCTGTCTATCCGCATCGCAGTCGGGAAGATCCTGCTGCTGACCATCGGCCTCTTCACTGGCATGACGATTGGGCGAGAGGGCCCGTCAGTGCATGTTGGCGCCTGCCTGATGTACCTAGCGACCAAGGTCCGACGCTTCCCGGATCACCTCGTCCAGCGGGGGCTCATCCTCGCCGGGGGCGGCGCCGGCATCGCCGCGGCCTTCAATGCGCCGATCGCAGGCCTGATCTTTGCCTTCGAGGAGATCGGCCGGTCATTCGAGAAGGACAACGCCAGCACCATTGTGCGGACGGTCGTCATCGCCTCCGCTGTCGTCATCGTCACGCTCGGCTGGGACTACCTGTTTTACGGGCAAGTCCACCACGAGTTCGGCTTCGACGGTGTGCACTGGCTTTGCATCGTCGTGATTGCGGTCATTGGCGGCTTCCTGGGGGGCCTCTTTGCGCGGGCCGTCGTCTGGGGAACACCCCTCGTGACGCGGGCCCTGTCCCGGCGTCGCCTTACGGTTGCGGCGTGCCTCGGTCTGGCGCTCGCTGTGACAGGCCTGCTCTCAGAGGGCCAGAGCTACGGAAGCGGGTACCCCCAGGCTCGATCCATCCTCCTCTATCGAGGCACTGACTTCTACCAGACCCTCGGCGTCAGCCAGACGGCTACCACCGAGGAGATCACCGAGGCCTATACCGCCAGGGCTCACGCCCAAACACTGCTTGGCCAGAGCGGCAAACCGATGTCCGAAGCGATGGAGTTGGAAACTGCATACGCCACGCTGGCGAGCGAATCCGAACGCAAGTTCTATGACGAGTGGCACATGTCCGGACCCACGCCCTGGTGGTATGCGCCGGCCAAGGCGTCGGGTTCGTTCTTCAGCTTGATCAGCGGTATTCCGGGAGGCCTCTTCGACCCCAGTCTCTCCGTTGGCGCTGGACTCGGCGACCTGTTTGCGGACGTCTTCCACGACATGTTCAATGGGATCAGGCCCCAATTCGTCATCATGCTCTTCATGGTGGCCTACTTCGCTGGCGTCGTGCAGAGCCCGATCACGGTCTTTGTGATCATGATCGAGATGACCGACGCAAGAATGGTCACCATTCCACTCATGCTGTGCGCAGTCATCGCCTATGAGTGCTCATCGCTGGTCTGCACGACCTCAATCTACGAAGCACTCGCAGAGCTCTTCCTGGCAGCGGTCAAGGGGCGGTCGAAAGAGGACTGTCCGGAAGTTTCCGGTTGACCGGCGTGGAACCACAGGCCGATTCCGGCTGATACGACTTTTCCGGCGAGAGGGTTCGTCTTTTCAACGTAGGGCTTTTTGCACGAACCAAGCGGACGGGCAAGGGCGTAGGTGGATCCGCGGGCATTCGGAGAGGCCCGCCCTCACCCACTATGCACACCACCGCAAAGCCCACCGAACTCGACACGTACTTTCGCGACATCAGCCGAATCGATCTGCTTGAACCGATCGAGGAACGGATGCTGGCGTGGCGCGTCATCAACGACGCCTGCCACGAGGCCAAGTCCAAAATGATCCAGGCCAACCTGCGGCTTGTCGTAAGTATCGCCAAGCGGTACACGTCTCGAGGCGTACCACTCTCGGATTTGATCAATGAAGGCAATCTGGGACTCATCCGGGCTGTCGAGCGGTTCGATCCCGCGCTTGGACACCGGTTCTCCACCTACGCAACGTGGTGGATCCGCAAGACGGTCAAGCAACTTGTCGAAGACGTTGGCCATCCCATGCACGTCCCAACCTACATGCAGAAGCGGATGCACTTGTGGACCGACACGCTCGCGAAACTGCAGGAGGAACTTGGCCGCGCACCCACGCCGGCTGAGATGGCTGCGGCCATGCGAGTGCCACTTTGCAAACTCAATCTGGTCCATCGCACGATGGCTGCGACCAGCCGAACAGCGACCAGCACCAGCCGCCGCGAGGATGCGCCAACCTTGCTCGACTCCTGTCCGGACGCGTCTCCGTGCGGGCACATCAAGGTCGAGCGTGAGGACGACCTCATCAAGATTCGCCGCATTCTCGAAAGCCTGGAGCAGGTTGAATCGCAGGTCATGTGCATGCGATTCGGGCTGGACGGGGCGCCGCCAAGAACGCTCAAGGAGACGGGCCGCGTGGTCGGACTCACCCGTGAGCGGGTTCGTCAGATCGAACAGCGAGCCCTCGAGCAGATCCGGCTGGCATTCGAACCGGGCCGCCTGGCCGGCTGATCAGGCCACTTCGTCCATGCCGGGAGGTGTCGCCACCGGGCTCCCGACTGCGCTGCAAAGCGCCCACAGCGTCATGCCGATGAAGATCAGTTGGATGCCGAAGAGCAGTCCCGGCGCCCACGTCACATCACCTGGGTACCACCAGAGCAGCAGACCACCCACGGCAATCCCGGCAATCCCGCTGAGCACCTGCATGCCGGGTGCCACGGCGGATCGGTGTGGGAAGCCGGACAGGTCCGCAGCACCGCGAACAAGCGAGCCAATGGCCAGAAGAAGCGTGATGGCTTTCAGACCCTCAAACGGCCAGATGAGCAGCAACGCGCCCAGAACGCCAATGAGCAGGGCGGATCCGAAGGTCGCCGCGCGGTGCTCCACGCCTCCGACGATCGCTCGAATGATGCCGAGCACACCGATGAGGAGGCACAGAATGCCAAGCAGCAACTCGATGCCCTGCGAAGCGAAGACCGGAAAGATGATGGCCGCCATGCCACCAACGGTGCACAGGACGGCCTCGAATCGAAGCACGCCGCGGCCCTTCCGAAGCATGTCCAGGATTTCGTCAGGGCCGGGGGCGGTCGGTGCACTTGCCATTGGTCGGTGTCCTCTCGGAGCGGCATGCTACCGGCCCGGAAGACGACACGGGACTCAGCATCTGCCGAATCCCGTGAGGTCGAGCGATTGGATGGAGGAGGAAGGAACGAGACTCGAAGCCGCAGTCGCTCGCGCCGCGGAAACGGTGTCTGGATGTGCTCAATCAGTTCTGATGTCGATCCGTCGCGACTTGACTGCCGCGGCCTTTGGAAGCGTCACTTCAAGCACGCCGTCACGGTATGTGGCGGAGATGCCGTCAGCGTCGATGCCATCGCCGATCCTGAAGGATCGATGGAAGTCACCGACGCCGTACTCCTGAAATCGCATTTCGCCAAGGTTGTCGTATCGATCGGCGACGTCGGCGGTGATGGTGAGCATGTTGTCCTCGACCGAGATCTCGATGGTCTCCGAGCGGGCGCCGGGCATGTCCGCAAGGACGCGGAATCCGGCTTCGGTCTCGAAGACATCAACGGGCGCGCGGTAGTTCTGAGGACGCTTGACGGTGCACATGCTGTCGGTCGTGGTGCCGCAGCAGGTCGGGTTGTTGGTTTCTGTGGTCATGGTTCTGTTCCTTTGGGTGATTCGAAGGTGTCGCGAAGTGGGTTCAGGACTCGCGGACATCGACGCGGCGGGTCCGAGCAGGGCGAACCTTGGGCAGGGTCACGGTCAGCACGCCGCCGGTGAGGCAGGCGTCGATGCCGTCGGGCTCAACCGGAACGGGAAGTCGCATGGTTCGCTCGAAGCGAACATTGGAGCGCTCGCGGCGAATGCTCGTTCCGTCCTCAGGAGCATCCAGCGTGCGGGTTCCCGCAACCGTGATGCTGTGATCTGAGGCGCTGATCTCAAGCGCGTCGGAGGGGACGCCAGGCATCTCGGCTTCGATGAAGATGTTGTCATCGTCTTCGAGGACGTTGAAGGCCGGGTGCGGACGCAGCGAGTCGAGGACGCGTCCGGGCCAGCGGCTGGCGAGCCCGGGCACGGCCATGTGGTCGTAGATGCGGTCCAGTTCGTGACGGATGGAATCGATGGCGTAGTTCGCTGGTGCGAGAATCGTGCGGGTGTTCATGGCAGTTCTCCACTTGGTTGATCCGGACGCTCGGCCCGGGTGTCTTCTCAGTTGCCGGCACCTCGCCGGCTTCTGCTCCCACTCAAAGCAAGTGGCATGCCACGTCTGACTCCAAGACACCCCAACTCTGTGGCCCGGCATACGCATTTCGCCAGGCCCGGCTGGTCCAGACCTGCCATCCTGAGAATCGGCTGCCACCGTGGCAAAATGCCCTGTGGGGGCGGCGACAAAAACAGCGACGCCCGCCGCTGGGGGCCCGCGTCGCCGGTGGAAGGAGAAGAGATCCTGGGTCAGCACACCCGGCTTACCTCGCGGTTGAAGGCCTGGCCGTTCATGGCCGCCTTCTTGGGCAGTTCGATCGTCAGCACGCCGTTGACGATGCGAGCGGAGATGTCCGTCGCGTCGACGTCGTTGCCGATGCTGAACTCACGTCGAAGGACGCGGGGTCCGACCTTTTCGCGGACGATGGTCGGCAGACCGGTCCGGCCGCCGGCATATCGGCTGGCCAATGCTTCGATCGCCAGTGTGCCGTTGGTCACGGAGAGGTCCACGTCGTCGATGGAGACGCCGGGGACATCCGCTTCGATGACGTAGGCCGTGCCGTCGTCATAGATGTCGACCGGGATCTGCACGCTGCTGCCGGCATTGCTCATGGTGCCAGCACAGAGGCCGAGCGTCGTGGCGTTCCAGTTGGAGCCGGCGAGCTGCTGCCTGGCGAGCATCGGGTTGACCATGGCGACGTTGGCGATGGCGAGCGCCTGATGTGGGTTCGCGACGGCCAGGTTGGCCAGCGACTTGGCGAGTTGCAGGTCGACGCTTGCGACCTTGGCGAGCTTCGCCGCGGTCCAGGCACATCCGCCCGAGACCTTGCCGAGCGTGGCGATGAACATCGGGTCGATGTTCACCAGCTGCATAGCGAGCTGGCCGAGGGCCGGGTCGATCGCCGCAATGCGGTGCACGATCACGTTCGTGGGCTGAGCGGCGATGAATCCGCCCTGGAGTCCGGCGAAGCCGTGCATCGGGTTGGTCATGAATGAAGGCCCAGCGAGCGGTGCTGCGGCTGCGAACGGCATGTCCACGCCGTACTGGCCGAAGCCGCTGTTGAGTGGCGTCACGCCGCAGCCCATGGTCGCCGTTGCGGTCTCGGAGCCGATTCCGAAGGGGCTGGTGCTGAACGTGTTGGTTCGGTTGCGATCCGAGAAGGTGGAGGTGCAACCACGGTTGTCTTTGACTTGAATCTTGATAGTCAT
Organism: uncultured Isosphaeraceae bacterium; assembly: GCA_964567915.1. Classification (GTDB taxonomy): domain Bacteria; phylum Planctomycetota; class Phycisphaerae; order Phycisphaerales; family SM1A02; genus UBA12567. The sequence continues at coordinate 6,450 of CAZMPA010000046.1, forward strand.
TTTCGAGCTCCTTGAAGTTGAAGTACCACAGGGAGCCGATACGTCCCCGCTCCGTTGCGGGGAGACATCGGCGTCCTGAGAGAACATGAAGTGAGGCGTCGTGGTCCGGCCGGTGCCCGGGAGTGCAGTCACGATCTCAAACCGTCGTTCGGGCTGCGTCAGGGTGCGTCGCACCGTGGTGCCCTGGGTGTCCGTCTTCGCGTCGGATTGCGTGTGGTGAGTCATGGCTGTACTCCCGGGCCGTTCGGCCGTGTGCCCGCCCCATGCGAGCCGGAATGGACATGACAACCCGCGTGCCCAAGGCGCGCCACATCGCGGCAGAATTCTCCGCCCGACACAAAACCGTCGTTTCAGCGGCGGACGCACCGGTTTTCACGCCCTGCGCAGCCGCCCCGAAGTTGGAATGCGACGACGGCGTTTCTCAATGAGGACTGACTTGTGCGTGTTCTCATTGAGACCCCCTTGCACCGCAAACAGGGCCCCCACCACCCCGCCCGACCGCATCACGGCCGCGAAACCGCGGTGCTGCCACCATGACACCTCGGTGCCACCTCCGGCAGGGAGCCCCCGGGCGTTGGGTCAATGCACCTGAACGTCCTGCCGATCGACCAGGACGGCGCGGAGTCCCTCGACGCCGAGCACACACCCGGCGGAAGCCAACGCATCGGCCTCGGCCGCAGTCGGCGCCACGACGGTGACGTCGTCGTGGGCCCCCAACCAGATGCCGGTCCGGGGATCGATGACGTGGGACGCGGCCTCTCTCTCGCCTGTGATGGACTGCTCGCCCGCGCCCGACGTAGCAACGCCACAGTTCGCCAGCACAAACGCCTCCCCGGAGCCGTTTGACGCAGTGCCCCGCGTCACCCGCCAACCCGGCCTGCCGGGCGGCGGGTCCCCAAGTGCCAGCTCCCCACCCACATCGACCAGTGCAGCGTCAAAGCCGGCCGCGCGAAGAACCGCCAGGGCCTGATCTGCAGCGATCCCCTTTCCGATGCCGCCGAAATCCAGCCAGGGCACTGGCTCGCCAAACCGAATCCCGCCCGGCCGCAGGGTGATCCGATCGCGGCCGGGCCCGTGGCGGGCCGTCCACGCCCTCCAGTCGTCGGGGACGGTGCCGCGGCGTCTGGCCTGCCGCCACTGCGCCGTCATGCGGCCACAGGCCACATCGAAGCCGCCGCCGGTCCGCACGGCAGCCTGCTCGGCCAGCGCAAGCGACGCATCGAGAACCGGGCCAACCTCAATCCATACTTTGGCAGACGCCGTCCGCAACTGCGACACGGGACTGCCCACACTCCAGTCGCTGAGTGCTGCGTCAATGGTCGCCATGCGAGCGAATGCGGCCGCGGCAGCCGACGAAGCCGTCCCGGCGTCCGTTCCATAGACCACGACGCGAGCCCTCGCCCCCATGCGAATGGACCCATACTCAAATGAACGAAGACCGCTGGAACAGCCTCCGAGCACCAGTGGGATCAGTAGTAGTATGGATCGAACCATGCAAACACTCGTGTACATGATGGCCCTGACGACGACTCTACACGCCGCAGATGATTCCCCCCCCGCCCCGTTTTCGCAACCCGTGGCGGGCACCACCCTCAAGATCGACATGATCCCGATCCCGGGGGCCGACCCACCTTTGTGGGTGTCGCGTGACGAAGTCAGCTGGGATCTCTACGACGCATTGGTGTACCGGCTTGATGTCCCCAGCGGAACCGAGCCGGACCAGGGCGTCACGCGGCCGACCAAGCCCTATCTCATGGCAGACCGCGGGTGGGGGCATGCGGGCTTTCCGGCGCTCAGCGTGTCGCACCGAGGCGCGGAGGCATTCTGCGTATGGCTGGGCGAGAAGTCCGGACGGGTGTGGCGGTTGCCGACGGTTGCGGAGTGGACCACGCTGTGCGCGTCGTCGGGCATAACGCCCGAGTCGGTGGACGATCATGCATGGCACGCAGGCAATGCCGAGAAGCACACCCACGCCATCGGCACCAAGGCTGTCGACGCCAACGGCCTGCGCGACCTCAGCGGCAACGTGTCCGAGTGGTGCGTGGCGAAGGATGGCAACTTTGTCCTCATGGGCAGTTGCTATCTGGACGGGGGAGCGGGGTGCAGCACGCGCAAGGTGCCGACCCCCGCCTGGAATGACACCGATCCGCAGATTCCAAAGAGCATCTGGTGGCTCTCCGACGCGCCCTTTGCCGGATTCCGCGTCGTATGCGAGGCCCCTTCAGAAGAAGAGACGGAGGCGACTCATGAACAACCAGCCAAGTGATCTCGTGACCCGCCGCACGTTTGTGCAGGGCGCGGGGCTGACGGTCGGCGCGATTGCAGCTGGCTGCTCAACCGGACAGAAGGTGCAGCCAGCCGGCGTTGCAACTCCGGGAGACCAGACCATCCGCGTCGGACTCATCGGATGCGGCGGCCGCGGAACCGGCGCAGCGAGCCAGGCGCTCCGCGCTGACGCAGGCGTCACGCTTCATGCCATGGGCGATGCGTTTCCCGATCGGCTCGCAACGAGTCGCGGACACCTCGAGACCCAGTTTGCCGAGCGTATAGACGTTCCCGAAGACCGCCGCTTCACGGGCTTCGATGCGTACCAGAAGGTGATCGACAGTGGTGTTGACGTCGTTATTCTCACGACGCCCCCGCACTTTCGTCCCGAACACTTCAAGGCGGCGGTCGCCGGCGGCAAACACGTCTTCATGGAGAAGCCAATGGCCGTGGACGGGACGGGCGTGCGGTCGGTACTGGAAGACGCCAAGTCCGCGCGAGCTCAGGGCCTCAATGTCATGGGCGGGTTCTGCTGGCGGTACAACCTGCCGAACCGCGCCTGCTACGAACGCATCCACAACGGCGCCATCGGCGACGTGACGTGCGTGCACTCCACCTACCTGACGGCGCCACTCGGCACCAAGCCCAGGCAGGAAGGCTGGACCGACATGGAGTGGCAACTGCGGAACTGGCAGCACTTCAACTGGCTCAGCGGCGACCACATCGCCGAGCAGGCGTGCCACGCGATCGACAAGATCAACTGGGCCAAGAACGACGTCCCGCCAGCGAAGGCAATTGCCCTCGGCGGCCGGCAGATGCGTGAAACGCCCGAATCCGGCAACGTGTACGACCACTTCTCGGTCATGTATGTGTACGACGACGGGTCACGGTGCTTCCACGACTGCCGCCAGATGCCCGGATGCTGGAACGACAACACTGAATACCTCATCGGCACGCATGGCACGTGCTACGTCAACTCGTGGGGACCGAATCAGGACATCAAGGGTCGTTACCCATGGTCCTATGAAGGCCCCAACCCAAACATGTATCAGGTCGAGCACGACGAACTCTTCGAGGC
>CAZMPA010000046.1:9802-12136 GCA_964567915.1 uncultured Isosphaeraceae bacterium
CAAACGCGACCGCATTGACGACGTCGATCAGATGATGACGAGCACCCTCATGTCGATCATGGGTCGCATGAGCGCCTACTCGGGCAGACCGGTCGAATGGAACGAGGCGATGGAGAGCGAGGACCGACTCGGCCCGCAGACCTACGCGCTGGGAGACATTCCAGTGCCGCCGGTGTCTGTGCCGGGCAACGTCGCTTCGTGGAGCGAACTGCGGACAGCGGGCGCATGAGCCTCGACCGGCGAGCGTTCCTTGGAACCTCGATCGCCGCGGGCGCGGCAGTCGCAGCCCTGCAGCGCGCCGCGTGGGCCGGAGGTAATCAGACCATTCGCGTCGGCCTGATTGGCTGTGGAGGACGTGGAACCGGCGCGTTATTCAACGCGGCCGCCGCGTCTGCGGAGGTTGAAATCACAGCCCTGGCCGACGTGTTTCCCGATCGGCTGAATGGATGCCGCTCCCACCTGGCCCAGTTGGGTGATCGCGGTACCGTGAGCGACGAGTCATGCCACGTCGGGTGGGATGCATATCGCGCGGTCTGCCGCCGGCCCGATGTGGATCTGGTCATTCTCGCGACGCCGCCCCACTTCAGGCCCGCGATGCTGATCGAAGCGATCGCCGCAGGCAAACACGTCTTCATGGAGAAGCCCGTCGCCGTCTGTCCAACCGGCGTCCGCATGGTCATGGCGGCCGGAGACGAAGCCGATCGGCGCGGCCTCTCCATTGTCGCGGGCACGCAGCGGCGGCACGAAGCCTGCTATCTCGACGCCATGCGGCGTATTCGAGACGGCGACATTGGCGACGTCGTTGCAGCTCGGTGCTATTGGAACCAGGGCGGGCTCTGGAACCGCGGCCGCGAAGACGCGTGGTCTGACATGGAGTGGCAACTCCGCAACTGGCTGTACTTCACGTGGCTCAGTGGTGACCACATTGTTGAGCAGCACGTGCACAATCTCGATGCCGTGAACTGGGCGATGGGCACCCACCCGATTTCGTGCACCGGAATGGGTGGGAGGCAGTCCAGAACACAGCCGGAGTACGGACATTGCTTTGATCACTTCGCCGTCGACTACGAGTACCCCGGTGGTGTGCACGCGATGGGCATGTGCAGGCAGGCCGATGGGAGCAGCGGCAAGGTTGGAGAGGTCATTCAGGGCACGACAGGCCGAGCCATCACCAGCAGCGGCACGGCGCGGTTCGAAGGTGGGCCGACATGGACATTTGCCGGCGAGAACCCAAACCCCTACGTCGTGGAGCACCAGGACCTGCACGCGAGCATCCGTGGTGAGGGCCCCTATCTGAATGAGGCCCGCCGCATTGCTGAATCGACGCTCACGGCAATCATGGGCCGGATGAGCGCTTACAGCGGCCGTGAGGTCACGTGGGATGACGCCCTGCGCTCCCCTCTGGATTTGACACCTCCCGATTACGCCTTCACGTCGATGCAGGTGCCGGCCGTGCCCGTACCCGGCCGCACCGACCCGCACGACCCCCTCTGGATGGAGAGTTCACAGGCATGACCGACCACCTTGATCGCAGATCCTTCGTCGGGCTGGGCGCCGCTGGGTTGACCGGGGCCGCGCTGGGCATGCAGGACCATCCATTCGAACTGCCACCGCACTTTGCGCCGGGCCAGGAGCCGGAGCGGTCCTCCGGCGTTCGCTCCGGGCCTTTCACGCTCGACTACGCCCCCCACTTTGGCATGTTCCGCCATCACGCTGGCGACGACCCGGTCTCGCAGATCGACTTCATGGCGGATGTGGGCTTCCGCTCCATCGAGGACAACGGCATGCGAAGCCGGTCCGTCGCGGAGCAGCAGCGCATCGCCCGCGCCCTGGAACGCAACGGCATGCGCATGGGTGTGTTCGTTATGAACATGGACGGCGCCTGGCGTCCGAGCCTGACCACTGGCACCGCTGACGAACGGGAACGATTCGTGCAGAACGCCCGGGACTCGATCGACGTCGCCAGGCGAGTTGGCGCCACCTGGATGACGGTGGTGCCGGGTAAGGTCGCGGACGGCCTTCCGCAAGCCGTGCAGACCGCCAACGTCGTCGAAGCACTCAAGCAGGCTGCGGGGGTGCTTGAGCCCGAGGGACTGGTCATGGTGTGCGAGCCGCTCAACTGGCGTGATCACCACGGACTCTTCCTGCGGTACACCCCCCAGTCGATCTCCATCATGGATGCGGTTGATTCTCCTTCGTGCAAGATCCTGCAGGACATCTACCACCAGCAGGCGAGCGAAGGCAATCTCATCGATCACATGAACGCCGCCTGGCACCACATCCCCTACTTTCAGGTCGGCGACAATCCTGGCCGCAAGGAACCGGGGACCGGCG
>CAZMPA010000047.1:0-12034 GCA_964567915.1 uncultured Isosphaeraceae bacterium
ATGGCTCCTCCGGTCCCGGTGTGGCGGGACGGGGATCACCGTGACGCACTCCTTTGATCGGGACGGGGCGGGCCCGTGGAGAGGTCGAGCAATGTGGGTGCAGCGGGTGTGCAGCGGGAACGGTGCCTACCAGCAGATCCCCGCGCCGAGGCAGGTGAACGACGCTGCCGCGCCGTACCCGGAATAGGTGTTGGCGCCGGTGTCAACGTCGTACGACCCGTTGTCCTGCGCGCCCGTGCCCCAGTCCGAGTTGCTGCTGATCAGCTCCGTGTGGTCGTTGAGGTGGGCGCCACCGCCCATGTTGCCCGTGATGGCGCTGTCCACCACCTCGATCTCGATCAGGTCGGGCCGGCTGCCACAGTCGATCCCGCCACCGGTGCCGTTGGTGGCGTTGGCCTGCAGGGTCACCTGGTCCAGCAGCACGTCGTGGTGCCAGGCCCACCCGCCCAGCTCGATGGCCCCGCCATCGGTGTCCGCGAAGTTGCCGCGGAAGTCGCTGCGCTCCACGACCAGCGTCGCGGCCTCCCACGTGCCCATGTCCAGGGCCCCGCCCTGGTACCCTGCCCAGTTGTCTTCGAAGGTCGAGTCACTGATGCGCACGTCCCCGATGTCCCACGAGCCCACGTGGATGGCGCCCCCCTCGTAGCCCGCGTCGTTGCTGGAGAACGAGCACCGGGCGACCTCCGTGGCGGTGGTGCTCCACGACCCGACCTCGATGGCGCCCCCCGAGTAGGCGGCGTCGTTGTCGGTGAACGTGCTGTCGGTGACCACCACCTCGGTGTGACCCCAGCTGCCCGCGGAGATGCACCCCCCCTCGTAGCCGGAGTGGTTGCCCGTGAACCGGGTGTGGCTGACCTGCAGCTGGCCGTCCGTGGTGGTGTCGAACGCGATGGCCCCGCCGGCGTAGCCGGCCCAGTTGCCGCCGAACCGGCAACCGATGATCGTTGTGGCGGGAATCCACCCGCTGCCACCCACGGCGTTGGCGTCCACGGAGATGGCCCCGCCGTTCTGCACGGCGCGGTTGTCGAAGAACCGGCACCGGCGCACCACCAGCTCGGTTGCCGCCGAGTCGACGGCTCCGCCTTCGCCGGCCGCGAAGCCGTCCGCGAACGTCAGGTCGGTGACTACGAGTTCGGCGTCCGTTCCCACCGTGAGGATCTGCCAGCTCGCCTGGCCGTCCAGGGTGGTGTCCGCAGCGTTGCCCGACCAGGCCGTGAGCGTGACGACCTGATTCGCGGCCACCGACAGCTGCTCGGTATGCGTGCCCGGGCAGATCTCGACCGTCTCGCTGGTGAGGGCCGCGTCGATGGCGTCCTGGATCGTGGCGTAGTCGGTCGAGCCGATCATGGCGGCCACGCCGGGATCGCCACAGTCGGGCCCGACCACGGCCAGGCCGGACAGCCCGTTGGGGCCGTCCTCGTTGGGTGGCAAGGCGTCGCACCCGAACAGCAGGGTGCACAGCAGGACGATGGTGGTGTGGATGCGCGTGGACATGGGCTCCCCTCCTGCCTCGTGTGGTTGATCATAGCTTGGGATGCCGCGCCCGCCACCGTGGTGACAACTCTACCTTCCGGTATCCTAGGGTCGGAGGGACCACCGAGTGCCCCAGATCGTCTGCCCGCGCTGCGCCGAGCTCACGGACAACGAATACGGTCGTTGCGAGAGGTGCCACCAGCGGATCGGCGTGCTCAACTGGAGCGTGTTCCGGTTCGTGCGCTGGGGCGGGCGCCTGGGGGCACTGGCAGCGATGCTGATGGTCGGGTGGTTCTGCGCGGCGGATTTCCTCTCGATCGGCCTGCGCGCCAAGCGGTCCGAGGCGCCCAGCAACCTCGAGGTGATCCGCAAGGCCGAGGCCGCCTACCTCCGGGAGTGGGATACCTACCTGGCGTTGCCCTACTGTCCGGCGCAGCCACCGAGTCGCAGCCCGGTGGAGTTCGACGGCGCATGTGCCGAGGCATACGGGCAGCTGGGTTGGGTCCCCGATGGGCGCACGCGGTGCCGCTACTGGGTCGAGCTGGTGAACCGTGATCCCGGCGGCAGCCCGGACTACATCGCCTGGGCCGAGTGCGACGTGGACGGGGACGGCGAACCCTGCGTCTACCGGGGTTCGAGCGCGACGAAGGTGAGGATGCTCACGCCGGGATCCGTGCAATGACGGGCCCACAGCTCTCGCCGCCGCGTCATCACCGCCTCCGCTTCGAACTCCGCCGCCGCCTCGTCCGCCCCGTCCGCGCCCGCTCGTGGGCCCACCGGATCACATCGGGCCGGCGGGCGAAGTCGGTGCTGAGCCGCCGGGTATCGACGAAAGGTACGCAGCGGGGCAGGTCCAGGCGGTCCGCGTCCCAGCAGGTGGCGACCAGGGGATCGGTGTGGGTGTAGCCCCGCGTGTGGTTGCGTAGCGCCTCGCTCAGCAGCTCGAAGTCCGCGTCGTCGAGCAGCAGCAGGTCGCCGCGCAGCATGGCCGCGAACGCGGCAGCGCGTGGCCCGTGCTCCGGATCGCCGCCGTCGTACTCGCGGCAGCAGTCGTGCAGGCAGGCGAACAGGCGCACGAGCAGGGGGTCGGCGCCGGAGTGGGCGGCGATGCGCAGGCCGTTCTCCTGCACCCGCCGCCAGTGGGCAACCCCGTGGATGCTGTGGCGGTAGTCCAGGACGAACCGGGCCTGGGCGCGCTGCCAGACCGCGTCGAGATCGGTGCGCGCGGACGTTCGGGGTGCGGGTCTGCGGGGCGTCACCGGGGCCTCGTCAGATCGGCTCGACGAAGAACGGCGTCTGCGTGGCCACGCCGCTGTACACGCCGTTGGCGGTCTCGACCACCTCGGTGTCCGCCGTGTCCTCGCCCTGCTCGGTGATCAGGTGGGTCACGAGCGCGGTGGGGGTGCCCACCTCGAGCTCGAAGGGGTGGGTCTGCTCGGGGTCGCCCGGCCAGGGCAGGTCGTCGTCGAGGTACCACACCACGTGCACGTCCCCGGCCGGTCGCTCGAAGGTGACGATGGTCACGTCGTCCACGACCTGCCGTGACGCGGCCGTGTAGCCGGTCACCTTGTCTCGTAGCAGGCCGAGCGTGTAGTAGGCAGGCCTCGGCTCGCCGAAGTCCAGCGGCACCAACACGTTGCCCTCGGAGTCGGTCAGGCCCTGGTGCATCCAGTAGCAGCCCGACTCGGGGCGCCAGTCCTCCAGCAGGCCGGCCATGAAGCGGGTCATGCCCAGCCCCAGGGCCGTGCTCGCCTTCTTGACCACGAATGCGGCGTGATAGCGGTCGTGCCACTGCCGGGCCTGCTCGAACGTGAGGCCCGACGGCGGGATGAGCCCCCACGGATCGCAGAACAGGTCGTACAAGGCGACCTCGGATCCCAGCGCCTCGTGGATCTGCTCGCCAGTCATGTCCGCGCCGCCGTACGAGCTGTCGTACCACTCCAGCTCGAAGGTCGAGTACAGGGCCGGGGCGCTGGTGGAGTCGTCGCAGATGATCGGGATCGTGTGGCAGCCGTGGCCGTCGAGCTCGGCGCGCAGGTAGGTGTACTCCTCGACCATGTGCTCGATGCTGTGGTTGCAGTGCATGGCCATCACGTCGAAGTACTGGCACATGGCCACCGTGGCCGCGACGTCGTGCGTGGCCGACGGATCCGGGCTGCCGAGCATCATCTCGAACGCGTGGCGATACCCGATCTGCACGTACTCGGTCTGCTGGGCCGCGGCCATCTCGGCCACCCGCTGCCAGAGCTCCTCCTCGGTCACGCCGCCGTGGCTCAGGCCGTTGAACGTGAGGCCGTAGTGCACGATCTGCGCGTCGGGGTTGCAGGCGTCCAGGGCCGTGCGCGTGTGCTGCAGGAGCTCGAGGTAGTCCTCGGACGTGCCCACGAAGAATTCCAGGTTCTGGGCCTCGTTGAGCAGCTGGTACTCCAGGTGCGCGTACTGCAGGCCGGCCACGTCGTCCACGCCGTCGTGGTCGTACCGCTCGCACATGCCGGTCACCCAGGCCTCCCAGTCCGCCCAGTGCGCGGCCGTGGGGTTGGCGGGCATGTCCTCGCAGTCCCCGGGGACCGTCTCGCAGTCGATGCCGAAGACCTGCTCGGCGATCTGTCGCGAGTCCTCCACGCCCCACGGCGAGACCGGCGCCAGGTGGAAGATCACGCGTCGGGCGCCCGCCTCCTCCCAGCGCAGGACCGCGTCGTCCAGGGTGGACCAGTCGTAGTCGTGCACGCCGCCGGACGGCGCATCCGGCTCGATGTACTGCCACTTCAGGTCGTTGAACTTGATCGACGACAGGCCCAGGTCGGCAAAGGCGCACGGCGCGTCCTGCCGCGAGGCGCAGCTGTCCGCCAGCATGTGGATCACCCAGTAGGGATTGAAGTACATCGTGCCAAGAGGATCGTCGTTGCCCTCGGCCGCCGCGGCCGAGTCGTCGTCGTCCCCGCTGTCGTCGTCGTCCACGTCGTCGTCGTCCACGTCGTCGTCGCCCACGTCGTCGTCGCCCGCGTCGTCGTCGTCGGGCCCATTCCCGCCATTGCGGACGGGGATGCAGCACGCGAACACCAGCATGAATGCCAGCAGGCACGCCAGCACGCAGACGGACAGCCATGTCGACCTCGTCGTGAACACGCTCGACCTCCTCGTCGTTCCGGGCGGAGGGCACGGCGTCGGGGGCAGCCGGTACGGCAGGCGTCGTCAACGCGACTTCTTCGTCCGACACCTGCTCGGAGTCGAGCCGCGTCGTTAGGTCGAGTTGGCCCTACCAGGAACTCGAACCTACCAGCCCCCAAAAAGCGAGCTCGAGCGTAGTGTCGCTCCCGTTCCTCCCGGGCGCCCCGGAAATCCACTCAAGCCGCGCCACCCCCCCGCGGGGCCGCGTCGTGACGTCATATCGACATCCGCCGACCTTCAGCAGAAGAATCGCCCTCAGCAGCCAGTTCATGCGCATCGTTGAGCGCGTCCAGCGCATGGCAACTCAGAAGCACGAGCTCTCACGACATCGCAGCCCGCCTCACAGCGCGGAGGATCTTCCCCGGCGAAGAGTCCGCCGACGAGCGCGCTCGCGCCGGGGCGCTGAAACCCGGCGAGCTGAGACGAGTCGTCGAGCTCGAAGCGGTACGAGAGCCCATCGTGGCGGCCTGCGTGCGCGAGGACGAACCGAGCTTGATTTCCGCTCGTCGTGGCGCTCGCGATGTCGAGCCGGCCGTCACCGTCGAAGTCGGCTGCGCGAACCGAGGCGATCTTCTTTCCTGGCTCGGTGTAGGTCTCCGCGGAGAAGCCGCCTGCACCATCGCCTCGAAAGACCTGAACCTCGCGCTCGCGGGAGGCCACGGCGACGAGATCGAGGGCTCCGTCGCGGCTGGGCAAGCTGCCAGGAGAGTCACCGTCAGGGAGATCGTCGTGGTCACGTGCCGAGTCGTGCCGTTCTTTCGCATATCTGAAATCGATCGAGACCTCGACGTGCGATTCGGGCTCGGCGACGACTCGGACGCAGTCGGAGACTCCGTCGCCCACGAACCCGAACTCGAAGCGGGGCGTCTCGATCGCGAACACGGTCGGCGTCATCGACAGGATCACCGCCGCGCCGATCCGTTCATCATGCCCTCGGCGACTCTCGCGACGTTCCGGCTACGTCGAGCAGCGAGGGGCGACAAGGGCGATCGACCGAAATCTCCTTCGGCATCGCGTTTTCGGCTCTCTCACGACCCCGGACGCGCCAAGACCACGTAGTCCGACCCGAACCGGATGCCGTTCTGCGCGTGGAAGACTGCTATCGCGCGTCGGCGAACCTCCTCGATGCGATGGCGCAGGCCTCGAACGAGCGCGGCGTCGTCGATGTACTCGAGCTTCTGCTCGCAGACGCCGAGCTGTCCCTGGATGAACTTCGTGCCGTAGACGATCGGAAAGCTCTTGGCGTCCTCGACGACGAAGCCCGTACGGTCGAGCGCGCCGAGCATCCACTCGAGCGGATATTCGCGGTGGCAGCGGTGGCCGGCGTGAAGGATGCACGCGTCGCGCAGTCGAGCGATCTCGAGGATCGTGCGCGCGCCCGGGGAATCGTCGCTCTCGTCGAAAGGCTCGAGTCCCACGACGTAGAGCCGTTCGCCGACGTGTGGGCGAAGCCGCTCGAGGACGTCGTACTGAAAGTAGGGTGCGAAGCGATCCACAGCACCAACGAGGTAGTCGGCGAGGACGACGTCGTACTTCTCGCCGTGGAGGAGGGTCGGGTCGGTCCAGTTGCCCGCGACGAACTTGTCGTGCGGACGCACGTGGTTCGCGAAATCGCGCGCGAGAGACGCGGAACGTCGCTCGTCGGCCGTGATCGCCGTCCAGGCGTCCGTCTCGAGGCTCGTGATCCAGCGCATCGAGTCACGTCCCGTTCCTGCATCGAGGACGCGGCCCCAAGGCGTACCGGCTTGCAGGCGTTCTATGTGGGCGAAGAGGACGTCGTCGGTCATCGGGTATTGTCGTTCATCGAGTCTCGTCGAGGAAGGCCTCGAGCTCCGCCGCGGTCGGAAGCGAGGGTTGTGCGCCGTGCCGTATCGTCGCGAGCGCGCCGGCGGCGTTGGCGATCTCGACGGCCTCGAGAAGCTCCGTACCGCGCGCCTGCTCGATCGTCAAGGCGGCCGTGAAGCTGTCGCCCGCTGCGGTCGTGTCGATCGCGGCGACTCGATAGGCGGGCACGAGTCGATCGGCGCCGTTCGATCGGATCCACGCGCCACGCTCGCCGAGCTTGAGCACGATCGCGTCGGCCTCGGTCGCCTCCTCGAGAGCCTCGGCCGCGCGACGCGCGTCGTCATCCGTCTCGACACGAATTCCCGTGAGAGCTTCCGTCTCGCTCTCGTTGGGCGAGAGGATCTCGAGTCCGCGGAGTCTCTCTAACGGGACTGACTGTGGTGGTCCGGCGTCGAGGACGAACGGTATGCCGAGCTCTTCGGCGCGCGCGATCGCGCGAAACACGGTCTCGGGAGGGATCTCGAGCTGCGCGAGGATTCGATCCGGCATGCGTCCCGCCGTGTCGAGGCTCTCGAGCGCCGCGTCGACGTCCGCGGACGTCACCTCTGCGTTGGCGCCTTCGACGAGCAGGATACGGTTTTCGCCCGAGGGCTCGACGATGATCGTCGCGTTGCCCGTCGCCCAGGCTTCGCTCCTTCCCAAGAGCTCCCTCGAGACATCGATCTCACGGAGCTGTTCGCCGAGACGGAGTCCCCAGTCGTCCGATCCCACTCGACCGACGAAGGTCACCTCCGCGCCGAGCCTCGCCGCGGCGACGGCCTGATTGGCGCCTTTACCACCTGGGTAGAGCATCAGGTCTTCGGCGACGACCGTCTCGCCACCGCGCGGAGAGCGCGGAGTTCGGATGACGACGTCCATGTTGACGCTGCCGAGAACGAGGATGCGGGGGCGGTCGGACATTTTACGACGAGTCGTGATTCGTACGGATCTTACGCGATGGTGTTCGCACGAGAAAGACTCCGCGCTTCACGACTTGGCACGCGTTCCAGCGAGTCATAGAATCACTCGCCGAAGCTCCTCCGGATCTCACGAAGAGAGATTGCCATGCTGCCTTCCCTTCTCGTCTGTCTGACTGCGACCCTCGGGTCGACTCCCGAAGTTCACCTGCGCGAGCCCGTCTATCGCGATTTGCTTTTCCCCGGCGATGAACGCGTCGTCCTCGAGCTCAGCGACGAGCTCGTCGCGAGCAAGAAAAAGTACAGCGCGACGTGGAAGTCCGCCGACGGCAAGGTGACGAAGTTGAGCGCTGACGGGGAGGCCGCGAAGACCGTCACGCTCGAGGTGCCCGGACTCGGCCCGGGCGAGTACGAGATCCGTTTCGCGATGGGCGACGTCGTCTCGGCGACGTTTCGCGTTCGCAAGCTCGACCGAGCTGCGGCGAGCAAGATCGCCGCGTACGTCGATCGCCACGGTCGCCTGATCTGGAAAGGGAAGCCGCTCTTCGTCAACGGTTGGTACTCCGACGGCACGATCGAGAAGCTTCGACAGATCGCCGACAGTCCGTTCAACGCGATCCTCGACTACGGCATGACGTCCCGCAGCGTCGAGGAGACGAAGACGTACCTCGCCGAGGCCGAGAAGCTCGGCGTCGCTATCTTGATGTGCGTCAACGACGTCTACCCGTCGGCGACCTATCGCAAGAAGCTCGGCGATTGGGTCGGCAACGACGCGATCCTCGAGGGCGTCGTCAAGGCGTACCGCGACAGCCCGGCCGTCGTGCTTTGGTACAACAACGACGAGATCGACGCGAAGAAGCGCCCCGAGCTCGAAGGCTACTACCGTCGCATCCGCGAGCTCGACCCGAACCATCCTCAACTCATGGTTCACTACAAGAAGGGCGGGCTCGAGGCGTTTCAGGGAGCGGCCGACATCTTCGGTGTCGACCACTATCCGATTCCGAAGAGAGGGCCGCTGTCGGTCGCCGAGCACGTCGACTGGGCAAAGAGCGAGGTGCGCGCCGGCCGACCGACCTGGGTCGTCGTGCAGAACTTCGCTTGGTATCAGCATCGAGAGATTCAGAAGCCCGTCTTCGAGGGGGACCGCAAAACGACGCGCGCGCGTCTCCCCACACCGGCCGAGTGGAAGGATGGCCGTCCTCCGACGCGCGACGAGCTCCGCGCGATGACGTACCTCTCCCTCGCGCACGGGGGGCAAGGGCTGCTCTACTGGTGCCTCTACAATCTCGACTTTCTTCCCGATCGCGCGGAGCGCTGGCGGTTTTCGTGCGAGATCGCGGAGGAGGTCGAGGAGCTCGCACCGATCCTGCTCGAGCCGGGCGGGGATCGAATCTCCTTCGCGGATGTGGCGATCCACGCGCTCGCCAAGGACTACGAGGGGCGACGCTACGTGATCGCCGTCAACGCGTCCGATCAGCCCCTTCGGACGAGTTTCGAGACCGGCTCGAAGGACGACACGGCCGACGTGCTCTTCGAACGGCGCAAAGTTCGCGTTTCGGAAGGGAAGCTGACGGATTTTTTTCCTCCCTACGGCCGTCACGTCTACTCGTTCGTAAGGTGAGACAGGAAAGTTTTTTCCGACGCTGAGAAGGGCTGATTTTTCTGCGTCCGCGGGATTCTCGCCTGTATCCTTAACACGAATCTCACGATCGAGCGGCGGTGCCATGAGAGTGTGCTAGGTCGCTCACGATCGTACGTGCGCAAAAGCTGGACGAGGGTGTTCTCAGAATGACCGCAAAGCAGACCTTTCGGGCGGTGCCGTTCGTGGTGGTGGTTTTCTTGGTAGCGAGCGTCGCGATGTCGCTCACGAGCCGATCGGCGTGGGCCGACGACGTCGTGATCAGCGAGTTGATGGCGATCAACAACGGCGAGATTCGCGACGAGGACGGCGACACGCCCGACTTCGTCGAGCTCTACAACGCCGGTGACGAGGACTGTGATCTCGACGGCTGGTTCCTCACCGACGATCCGCTCAACCTCCAGAAGTGGAGCTTCCCGGCGGTGACGATCGAGCCGGGCGGTTTCCTGGTCGTCTTCTGCTCCGACAAGGACCGCCGCGATCCCGGGAGCCAGCTCCACACGAACTTCAAGCTCTCGAGCCTCGGCGAGCTCATCGCGCTCGTGCGTCCCGACGGCGAGACGATCCAGTTCCAGTACGCGCCCTTTCCGCAGCAGGTCGCGGGCTTCTCCTACGGTCTCGAGCAAAACTCGGCGGGCGTCGAGCTCGTCGACTCGGAGGTTCCGTGTCGGGCACTCGTCCCGACGAGCAACATCGGCACGAACTGGCGCAATCGTATCTTCAATGACGGCGGCTGGGACAGCGGCGATACGGGCGTCGGTTACGAACGCGGCAGAGGGTACCAGAATCTGATCGGTCTCAACGTCTTCGACGACATGGAGGGCGAGAATACCTCGTGCTACATCCGCGTGCCGTTCGACGTCCCGGCCGACTCGAACGTCACCGGCGTGATCCTGCGCATGAAGTTCGACGACGGCTTTCACGCGTTCATCAACGGCGTTCCGATCGCCGGAGGGAATTCGCCGGCCGTCGGCTCGCTGGCTTGGAACAGCTCCGCGACGTCGCTCCACGACGACAGCGCGGCTGTCGAGTTTGTCGAGTACTCGGCCTCCGTGCCGCCTGGAACCATCGTTCCCGGTGTGACGAACATCCTTGCCATCCACGGTCTCAACGACAACCTCAACAGCTCGGACTTCATCATCATGCCGGAGCTGTCCGGCTTCACGACGGGCGAGCTCGATCGCGATTCGCGACTCTTCTTCCCGGATCCGACACCCGGCGCCGGGAACCTCCCGGGCGTCGTCGGAATCGCACTGCCGCCGACGATCGAGCCGGCGAGCGGCGTGATCGCGTTCAACACCGAGGTCACGCTCGACAGCGAGTCCCCGAACGGCACGATCTACTACACGACCGACGGTGACAACCCGACCGAACAGTCGAGGCGCTACACGGGACCCTTCACGGTCTCGTCGTCGACGCAGATCCGCGCGCGTGTCTTCGAGGACGACGGCGACGTCAGCCCGACCGTCACGGCGAACTACATCTTCGTTCACTCGAATCTGCGCAATCAGACCTCGACCATTCCGATCGTCGTCCTCGAGAACTTCAACGACGGGCGTCCGGGATCAGGCAGCTTCGACGGTGCGGTGATGGCGATCTACGAGCCCGTCGGCGGGCAAGCGAGCTTCAGTACGGCTCCGTCGCTCGTCAATCGCATCGGCATCAAGACGCGTGGATCGAGCTCCGGTGGCCGCGACAAGGTCAGCTACACGATGGAGTTTTGGGACGAGTACAACGAGGACAAGGGCCTCGAGCCGCTCGGAATGCAGAGGGAGTCGGACTGGGTCCTTTACGGCGCCTACAACTTCGATCGCGCGCACCTGCGCAACTCGCTGTCCTACGAGCTCAGCCGCCAGGTCGGGCGTTGGGCAACGCGCACGCGTTTCATCGAGCTGTACTTCAACATGAACGGCGGCCCACTCGATTCGGGGGACTATCGCGGCATCTACAGCTTCATGGAGAAGATCAAGCGCGACGAGAGCCGCATCGACATCGAGGAGCTGCTGCCTGGTCACGACTCGGAGCCCGAGATCTCCGGTGGCTACATGCTCAAGATCGACCGCGCCGATCCGGGCGACAGAGGATTCAGCGGCGCCGGTCGTTCGATCCGTTACGTCGAGCCGAAAGAAGACGACATCCCGCCGCACCAGGCGAACTGGATTCGCAACTACTTCAATGCCTTCGGAAACGCCCTCAACGGGGCCAATTTCCGCCACCCGACGCTCGGCTACCGGCCTTACGTCGACACTCCGTCGTGGATCGATCACCACCTGCTCAACGTCCTGCCGAAGAACGTCGACGCGCTGCGTCTCAGCACGTACTTCTACAAGGATCGCAACGGACCGATCGAGTTCGGCGCCATCTGGGACTTCGACCGCTCGATGAACTCGACGGACGGTCGCGACAACGACCCGCGCACCTGGCGCGGAACGGGCGATGGAACGGACTACTTCGGTTACCCGTGGTGGAATCGTCTCTTCCAGGATCCCGACTTCACGCAGGAGTACCGAGATCGTTGGTACATTTTCCGCACCGACCCGCTCAGCAACCAGTCGGAGCTCGACGATCTTCCGCCGCTGAGCAACGGCAACATCAACGCCGTTATCGATCGCATGGCCGCCGAGATTCGCGGTGGTCCGATCAATCGTGACACGGCGAAGTGGAACCAGATCTCGGCGAGCGGTTGGGAGGGCGAGATTCGCAACCTCAAGACTTGGCTCAACACGCGCGCCAGCTGGATGGACGACCAGTTCCGTCGTCCGCCGGGATTCAGTCGGCGAACGGGTCCCATCGATCCGGGTGACACGCTGACGCTCTCCCGCTCGACCGGGACGATCTACTACACGACCGACGGCAGCGACCCGCGCGCCTCGGGTGGTGGAATCGCCGGCGGTGCCGAGCGCTTCGACTCGGGCGACGAGATCGAGCTCGAAGGCACGATGAAGGTGACGGCTCGCATCCGCGTCGGCACGACCGACTGGAGCCCGGCCCGCAGCGAGACGTACTACGAGGA
>CAZMPA010000048.1:0-11923 GCA_964567915.1 uncultured Isosphaeraceae bacterium
GGCGGCAAGAAGCAGCCCCCCCAAACCCTTGCCGGATGCGCCGGCTATGCGGGGAGAAAGGACTGAAGAGAAAAGAGGAAGAGGGAAGACTGGCCTGCCTTCATGGCCGACCATCCACCCATACGGGTGGAGCCGCGCGCGGTTCCGTTGATACCCGTTTTCTCGTCTGCACCCCGCCTGCAGCCCGCACAGACCGACCCTGCCGCGGGGGAACTACCATAGCCCCAGTGAGAGAATCAGACGTCATGACGCTCATCGGTCGGCATGTGACGACCACCGATCCCCGCGTCCTGCTCGGCCCCGGCGACGATCTGGCGGTGCTGGACGTAGGCGGCGGGTTGCTGGTGGGCGTTGATCAGGTGATTGACGGCGTGCATGTACTGGCCGATCGCATTGCGTGGGACCGCATTGGCCGCAAAGCCGTCGCCCGTTCGCTGAGCGACATTGCTGCGATGGCCGGACAGCCGCTGGCCACACTCGCCGCGGTCGTCCTGCCGCGCCGCGCTGCCACCGAGGACGTCGAGTTGTTGTGCCGCGGCCTGCAGGACGCTGCACAAACGTGGGGGGCGCCGCTGGTGGGCGGCGACGTGGCCTGCCAGCGCCAGGACGCGGACCCGCTTACGGTTTCAGTCACGGTGCTGGGGCTCTGCTCGGCGGCCGTGAAGCGGTCCGGCGGCCGGCCCGGCGACGCCCTCTACGTCACAGGCGCGTTGGGCGGCGCGGTCCATCCGGACGGCGGCGGGTCGCACCTGGACTTCACGCCGCGGCTTCTCGAGGCCGCAGCGCTCCACCGGCAGTTGGCTGGCGACCTCCACGCCATGATCGACATCAGCGACGGCCTCTGCCGTGACGCGGGCAGGCTCGCGGCCGCGTCGGGGTGCCGCGCCGTGCTCCACGAACGTGACCTCCCGCTCAGGGCAGGCGTGACACCACAGGCCGCGATGGGCGACGGAGAGGACTATGAATTGCTTTTTGCTGCCACCGCAGGCGCCCCGGTCCCAGCGGTCATCTCGGAAAGCGGCTGCAGGGTGACCCGTGTTGGCGAACTTCTGCCACTGGGTGACGGCACGCCGCAGGTGCTGGTCGCCCTCGCCGACGGAACCATCCAGGATGGCACGGAACTTGGCTGGATGCACGGGTCGTGACGGAACTGGCGTTGTCAGATGATGCGGCGACGCGCCGGCTCGGCCTGGCCATTGGCTCGCTGCTACGGGGCGGCGATGTGGTGGCGCTTCGCGGCGAACTTGGTGCGGGCAAGACGACGCTCGTCCGAGGGATCGCGGCGGCGGTGGGCGTGAGTGGCCTGTCGAGTCCATCGTTCGGCATCGTGCACGAGCACGGGCTCAAGGAGGGCGGACGATTCATGCACCTGGATGCCTGGCGACTCACTTCGCCCGATGACCTCGCAGAGCTCGGTTGGGACGAGTGGGCTGGGGCAGCAGATGCGATCGTGTGCGTCGAGTGGGCGGAGAGACTGGGGACAGCCGGCGAGGGTGTGTGGCAGCACATGCACGTGCTGAACATCGACCTGCTGCACGTCGCCGACGGGCGGCTGGCACTGGTTCAGTGGGCAGACGATCCGAGATTGGAGTCGCTGTCTGCGTCGGGCGCGACCCCATAGATCACAAACCGGTGGCCAACCGCTTTCCATCCCAACTCAGCCGCAAGCCGATTCCTCAACTGGACGACCTCGTCGCAGTCAAGCGGCTCGAAACGGCCGGTCTGCATACAGACGATGTAGTCGGATGGCTCCCGGCCGTAAGCGAGTTGGTAGTGTGTGACCTTCGCGTCGAGCAGCATGAACGGCATGATGATGCCGGCATCCTGAAGGAGGCGAAGCGTTCGATAGACGGTCGCCTTGGACACGTCGCTGCTCTCTTGCCGCCGCATGTCCATGAGCAATGAGTCGGCGTCGAAGAGGCCCTCGGTCTCCATGACGGCGGCAAGAATGTCGGCCCGTTCGGCGGTGTACCTGAGCGATTGAGCTTTCAGGTAGCGGCGGAAGACCGAACAGAGCGGCGCCAGGATTGGAGGAGGCTCGGGCGTGTCGGTTGCGTGCACAGGCTCCATGGAGATGGATGGTACCGGACTGCGGATCCTCGCCTTTGAGGCGTGGGATGGGGGCTCACACAAGGCCGTCCGTCAGGCAATTGTCCGGCACGGCTCGCACGACTGGTGCTGGCGGACGCTTCCTCCGGCCAATTGGCGATGGAGACTCCGCATGGGGGCCGCAGATCTGGTGGCCGCGGCAGTGGGGGATGGCGTGTTGCCAGGCCAGTGGGACGCGGTCTTCGCCACGTCGCTCGTATCGCTTGCGGACCTGGTGGCGCTCCTGCCACCCGAGACGGCGGGGCTGCCTCGGATTCTGTATATGCACGAGAATCAGGCGGCGTATCCGGCTGCAGCGGGCCGCGGCGATCCTCGTGACGCCCACGCCGCCGCCACGAATCTGATGTCCATGCTTGCGGCAGACGTCGTGCTCTGGAACAGTTGCTGGAACCGGGACTCGTTTCTTGCCAACATGGCGGACATGCTTCAGCGGGGCTGCTCGCCGCTGCAGCGGGATGCGGTGGCGGAGGTCGCCGAACGCTCGGTGATCGCGTGGCCTCCCGTGGAGATCCCATCAGGCGGAGACCGGGAAGTTTTACATAACGCATCGGAGGCCAGAAAGCGTGGCCTGACGCTCGTTGCCTGGCCGCACCGGTGGGAGCACGACAAGGGGCCGGCGGACCTGCTTGAGATCGAGCGGAGGCACGGCGAGGCTGCGCAACTCGGCTGGGTGCTGCTGGGGGAACAGTTCCAGCAGACGCCGCCGGAGTTTGCAGCGCTGATCGCCCATGCGGGCGACCGCATTGTGCACGCCGGCCACGCGCCGCGGCCAGCGTATGAGACGTGGCTCCATGCCTGCGACTGGGTGCTTTCGACGGCGAACCATGAGTTCTTCGGGATCGCCGTGGTCGAGGCGCTACTCGCCGGCTGTCTCCCATGGTTGCCGCCAAGGCTGAGTTACCCGGAGCTTGTGCCGCCAGAACACCGCGGGTGGACACCCATGCAGCCGCCGCCAAGCGTGGAAGGCTGCCGTGAGGCGATCCGGTCTCATCTGACGGCGTCAGTCGCCGGCCACGCCGTCAGGCGCATTGAGGAGTGCGTTGAGCAAGCCTGCGGCTGATGGATCCGAAGGGCGCTGCGGCCAGCCGCGGGCGACCCTGCGGGCCACCCCTGCCAGCCCGCCGATAATGACTCTTATGTCAAATTGTGGCTTTCGGGCTCCTGCGAGGTAGTCTCCCTGTGCACATGACGGACGCGCAGGACACCACGACCCATCAGGATCCGCCCGCTGCAAGCATGCAGGCGAGCATGCTCGGCGTGTCGCTGGTGTGGCTTGTCTTCGTCGTGCTGTTGGCGGCGGTCGTGCTGACGCTGATCGGCGAGCGGCAGATTGCAGCCCAGCGACACCAGGAAGCCACGCTCATCGGAACGGTGATCGCAGGCGAACTGGCTGCCACGCGTCCGGGCGGCCCGCTGCCGGGTGCCTCGCAGACCCTCAGCCGCGTCCGGTCCAGCATGCCCGACGTGGAACTGCTGCAGGTGCTCCCGCCCGCTTCGGTCGCCAACTGGACGCCATCCCCTGGTTCCGCCCTGATCGCCCTGCCGGACGGCCGCGGGCTTTCGGTGACGATCGGCCCGAGAAGCACAGCCACCCTGCGGCTGCTCAATACGGTTGGCACGCTTGCGAGCCTGGGCATTCTGTTCCTGCTCATGGCGGTGTTCCTGGTCATCATCGTCGGGCGGTATCTCGGCCGCCCACTTGTGGACGTGCAGGAGCGGGCTGCGAGACTGGCGGCGGGCGACCTGGCCCGGCCCGGCGGCGGCGTGGAGCGAGGCGGGCAGTTCCAGGGCGTGATGGAGAGCCTCGAAGCGGCGCGGCTTCGCATGGTTGATGACGAGGGCGAACGCGAGCTCGCCGCAGAGGAGCTTCGACAGACCAACTCGCTGCAGCGGCTCATGCTGCGAGAGCTCAACCACCGCATCCGCAACAACCTCGCGTCGCTCACATCGCTGATTGCCATCTCCCGCACGCAGGCCGAAGACATTCCCGAGTTCGCCAGGCGGATTCAGCGGCGGGTCGAGGCCATGGCCAGCGCGCACGCCCTGCTCTCCGAGCGACACTGGTCCCCCGTCGCCGTGCGGACATTGCTGGAGCGGCTCAGTCCATCAGAATGCATGGAGCGGATGCGGCTGCAGGGCGGCGACGTACAGGTTGGCGCGGCGCAGGCCACCGCATTGGCGATGGTGCTGCAGGAGATGTTCGCCAACGCGATGGAGCACGGCGGGCTTGGAGCGGGCACCGGATGGCTCTCCGTGGAGTGGGACGTGGCCGAGGGCCCGGGCGGCCCCACACTCGTCCTGCACTGGACTGAAACGGGCGGCCCCGCGCCCGACCCCAATGCCGAGGCCGGAACCGGGACGACACTCATTCGCGGACTCGTGGAGGGCGAACTCCGCGGCGCCGCGCACCTGCAGCACACGCCAAGCGGCGTCTGCCACCAGCTGCGAATTCCATTGACGCCCGATGCGTCGGCGGGCGTTGTCTAGCAGTCCGCGACCGTAATCGCGCAGATACCAAAGGTCTGCGGCGCCTGCACGCGGACGCTGAAGCCCTGCGACGCGATCATCTCCGCGAGCTTCCCGGGGTCGGCAAAGGTCTGGACGGAGCGTGGCAGGTAGTGATAGGCGCCCGAGCGGTCGCCCGAGATGGCCGTGGCGGTTCGAGGCATGATGTGGCGGCTGTAGAGCGCGTTGAAGACGCGTGGAAGCCACCGTCGCGGCGTGCTGAATTCAAGCACGACCAGCCGCCCGCCCTTGCGGAGGACCCGGCGGCACTCCCCCACCGCCGTGTGCGGCTCAGTCACGTTTCGAATGCCGAATGCCATGGTGATCAGGTCCACCGAGTCGTCCGGGAGGTCGATCGCCATGGCGTCGCCCTGCACATAGGTTGGCGGCGTCCCGACAGGGCTGCGTTTGGACCACTTGGCCCGGGCGACGTCGAGCATGGCGTTGGTGAAGTCCATGCCGATCACGGACTTCGGGCCAGCGGCCGCGAGCAGTTCGGTGAGGTCTCCGGTGCCGCAGGCGAGATCGAGCACGTCGTCCCCGGGCGAGACATCGGCCATGGCGACCACGCGGCGACGCCAGGCCTGATCACGCCACAGCGAGTGCAGGCGATTGTTGAGGTCGTATCGCGGGGCGATGCTGGTGAACATCGACTCCACCCGCTCGGCCTTGTCCCCGGCTGCGTGGGGATTGGCTGCGAGGTCCTCGCGGGACCAGGCGGGCCTCGAATTGGAGCGGGGAACGACCTTCATACCGGGCCATGGTAGTGCCCGCCGGCGGCCCGCCCTGTAGAATCGCTGGCATGGGAAGCTTTGGTTGGATCGTGATGCTGCTCACCGCCATCGTCTTGACTGGCTGCGCCTATGTAGACCATGCCAGACACTGGCTGGGCGACTTTGAAGCGACCGCCGCGGCAACCCGCGTTGGCGGCGAGGGCGGGCGGCTTCAGATGAACGTCGCGACGGCCATCTGCACGGCCGATCCGTTCGTGCACACATCGCTCTGGCTGTCTGATCGCTCCACTGCGGAGCTCGAGACGGGCGACTTCACAGACGGCCAGATACTGCACATCGAAATGCTCTTCCCGCCGCGGGCGGGCGAGACGCCCATTGACGCATCGGCAACCAACCTCTCGCTGCGATACATCGTGGTGTCGGGCGGCGAAGTTGGGCTCTACGAAGGCGGCGGGTTCGGGTATCCGGTCGGCGGGCACGAGGACGGCGCCATGTCGCTTCGGATCGAGCCCTCGGGCATCACCCTGTCCGAGTCAACCGAGGGCTTTGTCGATTTGCTGTCGCCTGCGGAGTTGACGGCGGTCTTCACCGGCGACTGCGATGACGTTGCGGGCCAGCGGCTGGCCGATGCCGTGGACCAGTTCATGACCAACGCGTTCGACCGCACGATGTATGTGGCGGTGCCAGTACCCAACTGCGGCGGTTGACGCGCAACAACACGGCCCGCCGAAATCGACGGGCCGTGGCAATTGATCTCTGGATTCGAACTCAGTCCTCGGACGCTTCGCTCTTCGCGGCGGCCTTCTTCTTGGTCGTCTTCTTCTTGGCTGCTGCCGAGATTTCCCCGATGCGGATGCGAAGCAGCCGCTGACGGTGACCGGTCTTGCGGCGATAGTTCTTGCGACGCTTGAACTTGATGACGTCGATCTTCTCGCCCTTGACCTCGCCGACCACTTCGGCCGTCACGGTCGCACCCTCCACATACGGGGCGCCAAGCGTCGCGGGGGCGTCGCCTTCACCCTTGACAGCGAGAACGCGGTTGAACGTGATGGTGCTACCGGCTTCGGCGCCTTCCCGGAGGTCGACGTCCAGGACGGCTCCCGGGGCCAGTTTGATCTGAGTTCCACTGTCTTCGACGATCGCGTACACGGGAAAGCTCCTCTGTCCGCCTGACAGGCGGGAATCGGGCATCATACCGGCGACGCGGCGGCCTGCCAAGCCCGGGGAAGGCCGCCCACGAAGGACCCGGGCCGAGGGAGTTGTGACATGACCCAGTGCCAGCAGGACCTGATGGCCAATCGCGTGGCCGAACTTGACCGGCGAATCCGCCGCCAGGGACGCTTCTTGTGGGCTCTGGCCGGGGTGGCTGCGGTGGCCGGGCTGGCCGCCTTCCAGTCCGGCCCATCAAAGCCCACGGTGGTTCGGCTCGAGCAGCCGGTCAAGGTGGTGCTGGAGGACATCGGCTACGCAATCCGCAGCAATCATCCGATTCCGGTGAAGCAGAAGTAGCAAGCGCCGCTCCGCCGCTTTGCGAGGGAGCGGAAACGCATCCGCGCGCCCTGCACACCGAAGCCCGATAGCCTCCCCATCCATGTTCACGTTCATGGACTGGCTTGTCGTCGTCGCCTACCTCGGTGTGGTCGTCGTGATCGGCGGCATGGCGTCGAGGCGGCACGAGCAGGGAGACGACTTCTTTCTCGCTGGCCGCTCCATGCCGGTGTGGGCTGTCGCGGTTTCCACGCTCGCAACGGCCGTGAGCGCCGCCACATTCATCGGCGGCCCCCAGCAGGGCTTTCGCGGCGACCTCTCGTATCTGACATTCAAGTTTGCGGGACTGGCCGCATTCATCATCGTGGGCTTCGTCTTCCTTCCGGCCATCTTCCGCGCCGGCACCCCGAGCGTCTACGGCCTCATCACGCAGCGGTTCGGCACCAGCGCCGGCGGCAGCGCCGCGGCGATGTTCGGCATCGGCCGCCTGCTCGCAAGCGGGGCGAGGCTCTTCATGACGGCGATCCCCTTCTCGCTCGTCGCATTCGGTGACGCCACCGGCGGCTCGCTCGCTGTCGCCATCGTGCTCGTTGCCGCGGCAGCCTGCGTGTACACCATGCTCGGCGGCGTTCGAGCAGTCATCTGGACCGACGTCCTGCAGGCCTGCGTGCTTGTGGGCACCGTGTCGGTTGCAGTCTGGCTGCTGTGGGGCACGGTCGACATGCCGGTCGCCGAGGCCGTCGACCGCATGGAAGCGGCCGGCAAGCTGAACATGATCGACTGGTCACTCTCCTGGACCAACCCCTACACCGTGTGGGGCGCGGCAATCGGCATGACGCTCTTCCTGGTCGCGGCCTACGGCACCGATCAGGACCTTGCCCAGCGGCTGCTCACCTGTCGCACGCCCGGACGCGCCGCCTGGGCGGGCATTCTGTCAAATCTCATCGGTTGGCCGGTGACGTTTCTGTTTCTGGCGCTCGGCGTGTTGCTGTGGTTGGAGAGCGAAACACACGGCCCGATCATCTCGGCGGTCGCGCCCGAGGGTGACCGCGACGTCTTCCTGCACTTCATTCTGCGGGACATGCCGACCGGGCTGCGGGGCCTGATGATGGCGGGCCTGTTCGCGGCGGCGATGAGCAGCCTGGACTCGGCGCTCAACGCGCTGGCGGCCTCGACGACGTCGGACATCATTCGCCCGTGGCGGACTGCCAGTGGGCGATCGGCCATGAGTCCGCAGCGAGAAACCACCATGGCCCGCTGGATCATTGCCGGATGGGCCGCCGCGCTCACGCTCTTTGCCATGCTCTGCGCCTTCTGGCAGTCGGCCAGCGGCGAGACGCTGCTGGACTTTGCGTTGGGTGTCATGGTGTTTGCCTATGCCGGCCTGCTTGGCGTCTTCCTGACGGCGCTGCTGACACCGCGTGGCAACACCACTTCGGCCGTTGCGGCGATGCTGGTCGGCCTGCTGGCAGTCCTGCTGCTGCAGCCTTTCGCCTGGAACGTTTGGATGCCGCTGTTCGATGACAGCGATACCGCCCTGCCCCCACCGGCATTCCCATGGCGGATGGCGATCGCAACCTGCCTGGCGTTCGGCGTGTGCGTGCTCGGACGCCGCGTCAAGCCCTCAGCCGCGCCAGCCGCTTGACCGCTTCTTCCAGGACCGGCATCGTCTTGCAGAAGGCGAACCGGACCAGGTCGCGTCCATCCCTCGGGTCGGCATAGAAGGACCCTGGTGGAATGGCCGCGATGCCGATGTCGCTGACCAGGTGCGAGCAGAACGCCTCGGCGTCATCGAAGCCAAACGGCGTGTGATCACACATGATGAAGTAGGTCCCGGCCGGGGTATGGACCCCAAAACCGGCGTCCCGCAGCGCGGCGCAGAGCATGTTGCGACGCGCCAGGTAGTCGTCGCGGAGAGTCGCGTAGTACGCCTCGCCCAGCGACAGCGCCGCTGCAGCGCCGTACTGCAGCGGTGTCGCGATGGCGTACGTCAGAAACTGGTGCGCAGCGCGGACGGCGGCGGAGAGTTCCGGCGGCGCGACGGCCCAGCCGATCTTCCACCCCGTCATGGAGAACGTCTTCGCCATCGACTTGAGTGTGATGGTCCGCTCCCACATCCCGGGAAGCGTCGCCATGGAAACGTGCGCGCCCTCGTAGACCATGCGGTCATACACCTCGTCCGAGATGACAATGAGGTCATGCTGCCGGGCAATCTCAGCAAGCCCCTGGAGTTCCTGGGTGGACGCGACATGCCCGGTCGGGTTGTGCGGCGTGTTGAGCAGGATGGCCCGCGTCCGCGGCGTCACGGCGTCGCGGACCGCGTCGAGGTCGATACCAAAGTGCGGCGGCCGCGTCGTCACGCACCGCATCACACCCCCCGCCATGGCGATCGTGGCGGGGTAACTGTCATAAAAGGGCTCAAAGACGATGACTTCATCGCCGGGGTTGAGCAGGCCGAGCATGGTCGCGGCGATCGCCTCGGTGCACCCGGCCGTGACGGTGATGTCCGCATCCGGGTCCACGTGCCACTTGCTTTGCGATGCCAGGTCTTCCGCGATGGCCGCCCGAAGCGGCGGTACGCCGGGCATGGGCGCGTACTGATTGTGTCCGTCGAGCATGGCGCGGTGCGCCGCCTCAATGACTTCCGGGGGCCCGTCAAAGTCGGGGAAGCCCTGTCCGAGGTTGATGGCGTCGTGCTCGAGCGCCAGCCTGCTCCAGGTCGCAAAGACGGTCTCGCCAAAGGGCTTCAGGCTGTCTGATACGACTCGCATGTGTTCAGCGTAACGACCAGTCCCCCGTGGCCCAGTGTCCGAGGGCCCAGTCTCCCGAGCCAATGACCGGTGGGCCATCATGCCCACCTGGCGGATCAGATGGACCACGCTTGCCTCGGCTGCGGGCCGCACACGTGCGAATCGGCTGGCACGGGCTGCAAACTCATGGCGTTCGGGGGTAGTCTTCGTGCATGCATCTGAGCCTGCTGCTGATTTCCATGATGGTTTCGGCCGAGCCGATCAACGGCCGGCTGGACGATGTTGGCGACCTGCGAGTGCTGCATGTCTGGGGCACGCCTGCCGAGATGGGTTATGCGCACGGATGGCTTGCGGGCGAGGACTTCGCGGTGGCCATGCACGAGTTCTTCGGTCAGGTGCCTGCGTCTGCACGCCCGGTCGTCGACATGATGCGGTCGTGGACCGATCTGATCGCGCTCGGCGCAGATCATCGCGCCGAAGTGGCCGGCTTCTACGAAGGCATGCGTGACCGGGTGGGCGAGGAACGTCTGGTGCTTCCCGGTATGGACCGGCCGCTCGACGAGACCGACCTGCTTGTCTGGAATGGGTACGACATGTTTCGCGCGATTGGCTGCAGCGGATTTGCCGCCTGGGATGCTCGAACAGATGGCGGCGAGCCGGTCGTGGCCCGCACGCTCGACCTGGCCGTCTTTTAGCCGCACAGGGTGGGCTAGCAGGTCGTGCGTGTGCGGCACCCCGATGACGGCATCGCGACGGCATCGGTCACGCCCGTGGGTCTGGCTGGGGTGATGACCGGCATCAACGAACACGGCGTGTGCGGGTTCCTGCATGATGGCGACGGACCAACGCAGTCCGCTGTGCTTGAGCCCGAGCGGCCGGCGATGTTTGCAATTCGGGACCTGCTTGACCGCGCCTCCGCAACGACGGCGCAGGCCGTAGCGTCGGAGGAGCTCTCGTCACAGGGATCGTTTCCATTCTCGTACATGATTCGCGTGGCGGGCCCCCGCCACCGCGGTGGCCCACCGGCGGTGACCTGGCACCTGAACGCCACTGGCGCCGCCCCTGCGACGGCCGGCGATGGCCTGACGATTACGACCAATCACACGACCAGACGGGGCGACGAGCCGCCTCGCATGTCATCTTCATCATCACGCCGTCGCTACGGCCGGCTGTACGGCCATTGCCATGAGCCGCCGTCACCGATTGACGCTGCCGCGGCCTGGGCGGCGCTTGGGGCCGTAGGTCAGCAGCACCGGAGTTTCATGACCTTGCATGCGGTCGTCGTGGAGCCCGAGTCGCGGCGCTGTCATGTCGGCGTGGCGCATCGCGATGCGTCCGGCGCACTGCGGGCCGCAACGGAGCGTCACCCAACGACGCTGACCTTCGACTCACTCTTCGCTGATCCCCGGCCGCCCAAGCCAGTCGCCGTCGTGGATGATCGGGTGGGCGTCGTGCCGCCCGGGCGGCATGAGGTACATCCAGACGCGTCGCACGGCGCCGCCGCATCGCACGTCGATCTCGACGCGTTGATACCAGCCCGGATGCCCCTCCAGCCGGTCCAGTGAGGCGAGCGCCGCGTCGTCCACTTCAAACACTTCGCCAACAATTGCATCGGCGCCCCCCGCCTCAACAATTGGAAACCGCCCCAGCGACCGCATGGTGTACGCCGCGTCCGTGACGGCAGCGTCGCCACGAGCAGGCGCCAGATGAGCCCGCCAGTTCGCGCCGCCTGAGCGGAGTGTTCCGTAGACGAAGATGTGTGTCATGGTGTTCTGCGGCAGATGCAGCTTTCAGGCGTCGCCGCGCCGAAGGATCCGGGCGTACTGTAACTGAGCCGGCCCCGGCAGTGAGCCACAACGCCCCGGCCGGCGCGTGTACCCAACACAGTAGCCTCGTCGAGGAACTCGCCCCTGTATGGATTCTCCAATCGCAAGTACACCGGCATGACGCGGTCACCGAACTCGCCGGCAAACTCTGGGCTACTGGAGAAGTAGGCACCTCGGCCCCACCCCTGGGCCAGGCTGTCTGTGTCGAAGGAGTCAAACGAGTGGCGAGTGCCGTGATACACCACCAGCGTCGCCCCGTCCGAATCCACCACCACTGAGTCACCGAACCACTTGCGGAACTCGGGGCTGCTGGTGTCTACGGGTTGGAGTTCGCGGGCGTCGAGCGAATCACCCGGTTTGGTGTTGACCTTAGTGGGGCGGGATGGTGGGCTCTGACCTGATTCGCCTCGTCCGCTGCTGGGGGGTTTCCCCAGCGGTCCACGGGGCGTTTCATTTTTTAGCACCCGAATACGCTTGGATCTGACATCCATCTGCAATTGACCACATCGAC
>CAZMPA010000049.1:0-11920 GCA_964567915.1 uncultured Isosphaeraceae bacterium
TGAGATCACCGCCATTCGTGTCACCATCTCCGTTGATGTCACCGCTGGCCGCTTCTGAACAGCCGCCATCCAGACAGAACATCCAGGCACCGCCCACCTCCCCCACAACGACGTACGAGCCATCAATGTCGATGGCTGTCCCGAATCCGCTGCTGTCGGCTGGTGTGGGGTCAGTGAGCACCACCACTTGATCCCAGCCGCCCATGGTGCCTTCTTCCCACATCTCCACAGCCGGCTGGCTGGCCGCAGAAGATGCTGCCAGTACAAGCCTGCCCGAACTCGACGCTGCGAGCGCTGCGTTCAGGATCTACCCTGCGCAGTGCCGCTCTGATCCGAAGTCGGCGGTTCAGCATGGCGATTGCCTTGGGCCGCCGGCCTTGCCGGTGAAAACCGTAGTTGCCTGCGGGTCAACTCCAAACGACGCAGCGCGGCGCGGGCCTGGGTGATGGCCGGGGTTCGGTGACGGCTCAATGTGTCCATGACACCCTCCTCACGGGCCTCTCACGCCCATGCAGGTGTACTCATCGGGCGGTTTCCCTGGCCGATTGAGTGGGATTCATCGATCAGTCGGATGTTTCGCCTGATGGGTCGAGCGGCGCATCGAGCATGGCGGCAGCCTCGCCTGCAGCCTCATCATAGATCGTTGCAAGCAGTCCGCTGAGTGGGAACTTCCCGCCGAGCGTCGAGGGTCCGAGCCGACGCAACAAGGCATGCCGCACGTGTGGTTCACGATCGACGGGGTCGACATGAGCGTGTGGCCTCCACCAGGTTTCCAGACAATCCGCCAGCGGCGGTCCCGTTGCAAGATCTGTGTCGATGGCCACGGGTGGATGCGCCACGCTCTCACCTGTCGCCCGCAGGGCGCGATGGTTGCCGATGCGTTCTACCAGCGTCTCACTGGGCATACCACGGATCATCAGGATGGCGAGTGGATCTCGATGGAGTCGCTCCGCCGTGATCCACGCGAGCGACGCAATACGCCAGCCGTCGCGGCGGCCGGCATCCTTGACGGTGGCTTTGATACAGGATGCATCCGGAATGACAGGCGTCCCGCATCCGGCAAAGAGGTTCTCCAGACCTTCGGGCACACCGCCCTCAAGCAGTTTGGCCGCCCAGACTGCTTCGCACGCCATCGCCTCGATCAATCGCTTCCACCCGGCGTCGTCGATCGGCTCAAGCGTGATGACCACGTCACGGGGAGGCTCGCCATCCGCCTGTACCGGTCCGGCGATGCGACCACACTCGACGGCCAGCGTGCGGACAGCACCGTCACGCGCAGCAAGCAGGCCCTCCTGCATGGGCTGCTGGCCAACCATGGCTTCGATCACTCGCAACCACTCGCCTGTGAACCGACCATCAAGCAGGACCTGCTCATCGACCTTGAGCTTCAGTCTGCCACCCCGCCGGCGAGACGGTCTGGGCGCTCTGCTGGAAACATCTGCCCGACTCATGCCTCAACCTCCATGGCATTGCCCCGAAGCAGCAGCATGTCACGAAGTTGACCGCTGTCAAGCTCGGTCAGCCAATTGTCTCCGGTGCCGATGATCTGTTCGGCCAGTTGTGTCTTCTCTTCAATCATGCGGTCAATGCGTTCCTCGAGCGTGCCCATGCACACAAATTTGTGCACGTGAACGGTCCTGGTCTGCCCGATTCGGAACGCTCGGTCAGTCGCCTGCCGCTCGACCGCCGGGTTCCACCACCGATCGAAGTGGAAGACGTGGTTGGCAGCCGTGAGGTTCAGACCCAGGCCGCCGGCCTTGAGCGAAAGCACAAACACCGGTGCGTCACCCGAAGGCGACTGGAACTCATCGATCATCGCCTGCCGCCGCTTCATTGGTGTACCGCCGTGCAGAAAGAGCGAGCGGCAGCCAAGGTCGTGCTCGATCATGGCCGAGAGCAGGCGGCCCATACGGCGATACTGCGTAAAGACGAGCGCGCGTTCGCCCGTCGCCAGCACTTCGTCAAGCAGCGAGATGAGCCGGCGTGACTTACCCGAGCGTTCGGAGAGACGCTGCACCGCAGCCCCCTTCTCCGCGGCCGCAATCACGTCGTCGCCCGACTCGGCGAGCTCGGGGTGGTCGCAAATCTGCTTGAGCTTGGCGAGCATGGCTAGGATGAGCCCGCGTCGCTGAATTCCCTCGGTCCGGTCAACCTGGCCGATCATCGAATCGACGACCGCGCGATACAACACGGCCTGTTCCGGCGTCAACGTGGCGTACTCCCGCGTCTCGACGCAGTCCGGAAGGTCGTCAATGACGTCCCGGTCGGTCTTGAGGCGACGCAGCACGAACGGCTGGACGAGGTTTCGCAGCGACGCTGCGGCATTGGAATCTCGATGCCGCTCGATCGGCCGGGCGAAGCGGCGACGGAAGTCGGGCGCGGCGCCAAGGAATCCTGGATTGCAGAACTCCATGATCGACCACAGCTCACTCAGGCGGTTTTCAACGGGCGTGCCGGTGAGCGCGATCCGCCTTGATGCATCGAGCGATCGAATCGCGCGGGCCTGCTTCGTCGGCGGATTCTTGATGTACTGGGCTTCGTCGAGCACCACGCGATGCCAGGCGACATCACCAAGAGTCTCGGAGTCCCGGGCGACCAAGGCATAGGTCGTGATGGTGACGTCTGCTTCCTTGGCCTTCTGGGCGAAGGCTTCGCCGAGCGGACGGTCCGGACCATGCTGCACATGCGTGCGAAGCTCCGGCGCAAACCGCGTGAGCTCACGCTGCCAGTTGCCGACCACCGATGTGGGTACGACCAGAAGGGTCGGGCCAACCTGTCGGCCGCCCGCCCGCTCGTGCTGCAGCAGCGCAATCAACTGCACGGTCTTGCCAAGTCCCATGTCGTCGGCCAGACACCCGCCCAACCCGAATCGATCCAGGAAGCCAAGCCAGTTCAGGCCGGTTCGTTGATAGGGGCGAAGCGTTCCCGTGAACAACTCGGGCTGCGAGAGATCCTCGACACTGGCTTCCGTGGGACCCTCCAGAAGCGCCGCCACCCACCCTTTGGCGTCCACACCCAGAATTGCCAGCCCGGTTTCGTCTTCGCATTCATCCGATGCCATCCGCATCGCTTCGAGCAGCGAGGTCTCTACCAGTTCCTGACCCTCGAGCAGGTCGATCGCCTTCGCCAACTGTTTCTGATCCACTTCAATCCACCGGCCGTCGACCTGCACCAGCGGCGTCTGTTGATCACGCAGCCGGCGAAGCGCCTCCAGCGACAATGGTTGGTCACCGACCGCAACCTGCCAGCGATACCGAACGCTCGACTCCATGCCGCGGCTCGGGCCGTCCATGTCGTCCTGATCTTCGCTCTCGATCACCATCCGCACGCCCAGCGTGTTGGCCTGGCCGCCCCACCATGATGGAACGGACACGACGCACCCGGACTCTTCCAGAAGCGGCCTGAACTCGCCAAGCAGCGACCAGGCGTCCCGCGTCGAAAGCGTCATTTCAGCCGGCGTCGCCTGCGAGAGGAGGGGCTCCAGCACGGGCCATAACTGCGCGGCTCGGCCGAGTTCGGCCAGCAGCACATCCTGCGGGTCGCTGTCGCCCGAGAGTTGAATGGCTTCGGGGCTCGCCCGCCAGACGTCCTCGGCGCTCACGTGCCGAGCGGCGTCACCAACAGCCGAGAGGCCCAGCGTGAGCCGCCACGCCTCGCCCCCATCGGCGGGCGGGTGAACTTCGAGTCGCAGGCGAAGGGCTTGACCGGATGCGAAGTCGTCGAGGCGAGCAATCCACGAGCGGGCCGCCCGCATCAGTTTGACGGTGTCCTCGCCTTCCAGCGACAGCGCTTGGTTGCCATCGAGCAATCCGCCCAGCCACTGCACGTGCGGGTCGTCCGCATCGCGCCCGTCGATGGCGTCAACAAAGCCCTCGCGGTGGAGCATGGTTCGGACGAGGTCATCCGTCATGGCCTCGAGCGCCGCTTCCAGCCGGGGCCATGCTGTTTCACCAAGGTCATCGTCGACGCCTCGGGCCACGGGGGGCATGGCCGACAGGAGCATGGTGAGCCGACCGGAAGCTTCGTCATCCTGCAACCAGGGCCGCCACAGGGCGCGAAGCCGTCCGTCTCCGTTTCGGCGGAGCGACGGCACAAACCGCTGCGACTCAACCCGGTCAGCCACAAGCCGCGCGACCTCAGCCCAGAAGAGTAGGTCGTAACCCGGGTCCTCTTCAAACACAATGTCACCCGACGTCACCGCGAGCAAAAACCGCATGGATTCCGCTGGCGCAAGGCTTCGGGTACCCACCCGAAATCTGGCCAACCACGGTTCGCCACTTCGATCGACGCCGCCGACCGTAGACGCAAGCCGGTCGCTCGGAAACGGGCCAAAGAGGTTTCGGGGAAGCCGCAATACACACTCGTCGTCCCGCCCCATTGCGGCAGCGCCGCCAAGCACGTTGATGAACTCGGACCGCCGCCCGCCATAGGGATGCCAGGGGTACGGTGTATCGGGCGCGTCTGCGGCTGGCTTGGGCTCGCTCTGCCCGCTCAGCAGTCGCCAACGATCGACGGACTCCGCCCAGAGGTGGAGCCGACCAGCCGTGAACGTGGCATGAAGAACGTAGGCCAAGGCGAACCCTCGCTTCCCTGCTTCCACGGCCTCGGGGAGATGTCCGAGGATGATCGCGCTGGGGCTCGAACCCAGGACCTACCGCTTAAAAGGCGGTTGCTCTACCGACTGAGCTACGCGATCGGAAGCCCCGCATGCTACCACGACCGGGCCCTTCACCCCCCTTGTGGATGGATTGAGGACGGCTTTCGGTCTCGCAGCGCGGATTCTGCGCGTATCGGACGGACCGAGAATCTTTGTGCGGCCCCCCCCGCCACGGTCGATCTTTCACAGGTCGCCCCCCCACGATGGGGCGACCAGTCCCCTCAGGAGCCAGCGCCTTGGATTCCGCCCACCAGACCCATGTCCACCAGATCTCATTTCTGCGAAACGGCCACACATGGCGGCTCCAGTGGGACAGCGGCGACGAGAGCCTGCTTATCGACACCCTTGCGACCCTTGTCGCAGACCCGCTGTGCCCGCTTGACGACTTCGACCAGCGTCTGGTGGAGCAGCACATCGGACCTTCCGGGGATTCCAAGACCCATGTGAAATAACCCTCCCGGATCCTGATTGTCACGATGTTCCCGGACTCGGATCCGCCGGGAGACCCCTTGAAGCCCGATTGAGAACCCCCCCGCCATGCCCACCAAGTCCGCCCACCCAGAACTCACCTACCCCATCGTCAAGGCCTTCCTTGACTACCTGATCGATGAACGCCACTTCAGCCAGTACACCTCACGCTGCTACGGCGTTGATCTGAGGCAATTCATTGCCCACCTCGACGACGAACTCCGCCTTGAGTTCAACGCCGACCGTGAGCAGGCAGCGTGGACGCGGGCCCAGAAGGGTGACGACTCGATCGCCGGCACCGTCGGCCCCACCACTTTCACCGACACCATCATGGCCTGCGACGCCGCGCCCATTCGTGGCTTCCTGACGCATCTCGCCGACAGCAACTACAGCGCCGCGACGATGGCCCGAAAGATCGCGACACTTCGCTCCTTCCACAAGTGGCTCGAGCGGACCGGCATCATTCCCCGCAACCCTATGACAGTCATTCGCACGCCGAGGCAACGCAGGCGTCTGCCGAAGGCCATCACGGTGCAGGACGTCGAACAGTTGCTCGCCGCCCCCGAGGCCGACACGCTGCTGGGCTGCCGCGACCGCGCGATGCTGGAGACGCTGTACTCGACCGGTATTCGCGTCAGCGAACTCGTCGGCATCGACCTGCAGGACGTGGACGAGGCGGGCCAGGCCCTGATCGTCCGCGGCAAGGGAAGGCGTGAACGAATCGTGCCGCTCGGCACACACGCGCTGCGGGCCATTTCGGACTGGATCGCCATGCGGGGCCGCCACGGGCACGAGATGGTTGGCGCCGAGCCGCTGTTTATCAACCGACACGGAAACCGCATCTCCACCCGCTCGGTCCGCCGCAAGGTCAGCAAGTATCTCGAGCAGGCGGGACTCGACCCGGACATCAGCCCGCACACACTGCGGCACTCCTTTGCGACCCACCTGCTGGATAACGGCGCCGATCTTCGAGCCGTGCAGGAACTGCTCGGGCATCGCTCGCTCTCGACGACGCAGGTGTATACGCACCTGACGACCGAACGCATGCGGGACGCCTACGACGCCTCACACCCCAGAGCAGAGGCTGGCTGAACATTCCCCTCCGGCTGCAACGGCAGGACGCCGCAGTCGACACACACGCGAAACGCCCCGGACCGCGAGGGAAGCGGCCCGGGGCGTTCTGCTTTTTTCATAGACGAAGTGCTCAGGGGCACGGCCCCCAGTCACTGATGACCTTCAAGATGTCGTCGGCGCCAACGATGCCGTCACCGCTGATGTCCGCGGGGCAGTCGCCGGGGCAGTTGGCGTCGTCACACAGAACGCCCACGCCCTTGAATTCGCCGCCGAGCGTGGTGCACGTTCCTTCGTCCGTCTGGGCGCAGATGGCGTTGGAGCAGCAGGCGCCATCGGCGCACGAGCCGAAGAACGCGTTCTTCCCCGCGTCGGTCCACGGCCCTTCGATCGCCTCGATCGAACCGCAGAAGGTGCTGGACGCGATGATGACGGTGGCCAGTGGTGTACCAGGCGGATCGCCCTTGTACGCCACACGAATGTCCCCGCCCGCCACGCCCTCGTTGTTACGAAACGCGGCGCCGTCGATCACGGCGGTGCCGCAGTTCATGTTGATGCCGCCGCCCGCAGAGGCAACGTTCATCTCAAAGACGCCGCCGCTGATGGTCACGTCGCCGCACTGGCCGTACACACCGCCC
The DNA here is from genome assembly GCA_964567915.1 of uncultured Isosphaeraceae bacterium. Taxonomy (GTDB): domain Bacteria; phylum Planctomycetota; class Phycisphaerae; order Phycisphaerales; family SM1A02; genus UBA12567. Next base: position 6,835 of record CAZMPA010000049.1, read on the forward strand.
CCTCCCAGCCCGGCCGCGTTACCGGTGAGTTCACACTCGACCAGATCCAGTTCGCACTCGTCCAGCAGGTAGACGCCGCCGCCGTACCACTCGGCAAGGTTATTGCGAAGAATGCATCCCGAGAGCAGCGCGGCAGAGTGTTGCGACACGTGAATGGCGCCGCCCTTTCTCGCCTCATTGGCTTCGAATTGACAGTCAACAAAGTCCACGACACTGCCATCCAGCACGTAGGCCGCGCCCCCCAGCCCAAAGGTTGAGTTTGCCTGAAAGAGGCAGCTCTCAAAACGAGGATACCCCTGGCCGACGGCGACACCCCCGCCACTCTCGGTGTAGTAGTCGCCGCGGGTGCCGGACGCATTGAAGCTGATTCTGCACTCCTCGATTCTCGGAGAGGCGTCGCGAATGAGCACGCCGCCGCCGGGCGCATTGGCGGGGCTCTTGCCGTTCTGGATGGTGAACCCTCGAATGATCGTGCCGAGTGTCTCCCCGCTGGTGCACTCAAGACAGCGACGCACATGCTGCCCATCGATGATTGTATTGGCGGCGCCTCCAGAACTCTCGATGGTGATGCGTTTGCCTCTGGGGTCAACCTTCTCCGGGTACGTACCGGGCGCGACCAGCACGAGGTCGTTGTCCGCCGCCGCCTTGATGGCTTGATTGATCGCCGGATAGTCGAACTTCGGGCCCGGGCCGACGGTGATCGTCTCGCCAGCAGCCGAGGCGGCGGCGATGCACAGCGCAGGCAGGAACACATGTATGAACATGAATCGCGTCTCCATGAGGCCCCCCGGGCCCGGACCGACTCTACCTCCGGCAGCGGCAGGGCACAATGATGGGATGGCCAATTCTCCAACACCCTTTGTAGGGTGGCGCGGCATGGAGACTCCCCAGACTGCCACAAGCCCCTCGATGCACGCATGCGGCCGCATCCAGGCGGTGCTGGCGTGTAGCGGTATCGCGCTGCTACCGATCGCAGGTGGGCTCGACACAGTTGGGCTCGTGCTTCTGAGCGCCGCAGCCGCCGCCAGCATTCCGCTGCTTGCGCGGGACGCTTCGGGCATCGCGTGGTGGATGGTCGCCCTGTGGACGCTCTGGTGGGTACTTGCCGCCGCCTCCCTCAGTTGGTCCGACACGCCGCAGTACGCCCCGCTGCTGAGCGCCTGGACGCTCGTCCTGCTGCCGGCACTGCTACCACTTCGCAGATGTCCCGCGGTCTGGATCTGGTCGCTCGGCGCCGGGGTTGCGGCCCAGACTGTGCTGCAACTCACGACATGGAAGTTCATCACGGTCGCGCCCAAGTTCTCGCTGCTTGGAAGCGCCGCGGGCGGCCTGCATTGGTATCCGCCCTACGTCGGCATGTGGGCAGCGGCCGGGTTGATGCTCTTGATCGGACTCCTGAGGACGCAGCGTGGCGCATCCGCATTGGCCGCGGGACTGCTCGTGCTCGCTTCCGCAGTCGGCGTCATTCTCAGCAGCAGCCTCGCGTGCTGGGTGGCCGTGGGTGCCGGCGGCCTGGTCGTAGCGTGGCAATGGGCATCGACTACGAATCGCTGGAGGCGCGTATGTTGGTTGGCGCCCACCGCGCTGGTCATCGCCGCTGCGATCACGCTGCCGACCATGTGGCAGCAGGTGCAGTCGACCGGCCGCGACATCAGCCAGGCCGCTGGCGAACCGACGCCAGGGGCGGCCACACCGCTCGACTCAAGCATGGGCCTGCGGCTCGCTTGGTGGCATGCCGGGTGGGAGTTGTTGCTGGAGCGTCCGCTCACAGGCCACGGGGCCGGGTCCGTCGAGCGGTCGCTGGCCGTGCAGGAGGCGAAGATGCCCTCACGCCTGGGCGCAGCCGTTCCCGGCTTCCTGACTGTCAATCCGCACTGCTCGCTCATCTCGACAGCCATTGAGCAAGGCATGCCGGGCGTGCTGCTGCTGCTGGCCACGGCTGCTGGGGGGCTGCTCGCGTCGTGGCGGCTCGGGCGGACGCGGGTGCTGTGCGGGTTGACCGCCGCGTGGGTGACGCTGCTCCTGTCAGGCTTGACGCATGCGGTGCTGCTGGAGCCGTACACCGCGGCGCTCGCCTCGCTGCTGGTTGCCGCATCGCTGGCCCGTCCACCGCTACCATGCGCCGCCCAGGGCGATTAGCTCAGCTGGCTAGAGCACCGTGTTTACATCGCGGGGGTCACTGGTTCGAGTCCAGTATCGCCCATTTGAGACGGCGGCCTGTCACGCTTCGCGTGCCACCGCCGTTTCTTATTGGCCGATGGCGCCAGCAAGAGACCGCCCACCTGCGTGCTTCGCCAGCGACTGGAGCCGTATCTTCGTAGCTTCTCCAAGGTGGGAGTACCATGTCGCCCGTGTTCCACACTCTGAAAGGGGATGAGTGATGAGATCATCGTCGACTACTGCGTGCCCAAACTGCAATGCTTCCTTCAAGGTTCCGCGGGACAAGGCGGGCAAGCGGGCCAAGTGCCCAAAGTGTCAAGAACGGTTCGTCATCTCGTTTGAGAGTGAGGGCGGGGGTGATCGCATTGTCTGGTCTGGTGGCTCTAGTTGCCCCCCGACTCCTGTCGAGAGTCCGGTAGACCCTCCAACCCCCAGCATTGACGCTGCTGCGAGCCTTGGTACTCCTGATCGACTTGGCGAGGATCGAGATGATGACCCTCCGGATCAACCGGCTAGCTTTGCTTCAGCTTTCCGCAAGATCGACGACGCCCAGACTGCTGCCCAGCCAGAAAGCCATGTGACGGTGGACCGCGCACTGATAAAGACCATCGCCCTTACAACTTTGGCGCTCGCTCTCGGATACGTCATCGGACGCCAACACGTCAAGTATCAGATACAGTCACGTTTGTCTGAACTGGAATCAGTCTTTTCCGGAGGGCCACCGAGATCCAGTTCCCGGTTTGAGGGCGGGCCCGCGGGGCAAACCAATACAGCCGCGCCGCAAGCAGAGAGAGTCCCTCAACTGCAGATTGGGCAAACCTTCAAGGGCGATGGATTTGCAATCACACTGAACTCCGCTGCCGTCTTTGAACCGGAGGTCAGAGGCATGCTGGGCGACCGCGTGTACTTTAAGAGTCCGGACCTGATCCTTTCATTCACGTTTACAAACACTGACGATCGCAAGATCCTCAGCTTTTACCCGGCCAACATGTTCACGGCGGGCGACTTTCGTCTTCGAGATGACGTAGACAATGTGATCCGAGGTATGGATTATGGGTTTGGGAACGAGCTTGTAGACGCCCTGACCGGTTCAGTGGACATATTTCCTGGCGACGCAGTGACTCACATAGAGTCCTTCTCGGTCCCTCCGCCAAAGACGAAGTACCTGACCTTGACTATTGACACTGCCTGCCTAGATGGCGATGGGCGTGTCAGATTCACGATTCCTGCGTCAGCAATTGCACAGTAGCGAAGTGCGAGGTCAACGCAGTCGGCAGGATGCACCAATTGCCAGAAGGAATTCACTGCGGCCAACCAATCCCTGAATCGCGCCCCGTTTCGCTCGCTCTGCAAAGGGCGTCTAGGGTACGGGCAAACGCCACTACAACCGCACCCGTTCACCTTCCGCCGTCTCGCGAAGGCTGTGTTGATCACCACGCCACTGCACGCCGCCCCGCAAGAGCGCCAGCGCCATGGCCCGCAGCGTGATCAGCAGGCCGCATACCACGCCGATCGGCGAGAGCAGGGACCACCATCTCGGAAGCCCGAATGACGCGGCGAGCAGGACGCCGAGCAGCGTCGCCGCAGCGGCGGTCGCTGCTGCCAGGAGCGCGGGCGGCGCGGGCCACCACGCCACCACGACAAACGGCGACACATCGACGGCAATAACCGCACTGGCCACCATGCCCGAGCACACGATCCCAAGCCGCGTCCGCGCCTTGGCGACACCCTTCTCACTGCCTCGCAGAAACTGCCCTGCCGTCCGGTACCAGGCAATCTCCAGCCACGCCGCTCCAACGGCATTGCGACTGCGTCCTCCCGCGTCCTTGATGATTCGCGCGATCCCGACGTCGTCTGCAATCTCGAGCCGAAGTTGCGCCAGCCCCCCCGCCCGCTCCAGCGCCGAACGCCGGGCAAGATTGAAGGCACCCACGCCCATCGCCCGGGGCTGGCTGTCGTCGTTGGCAAGCCAGAGCCGAAGGGAACACACAAGCACACGCATGAGCGGCGTGATGCAGAGCCGCAGCAGCCAGGCGCCGCGGACAATGCGGGGTGTGAGCGCCACGTGGTCGGCCTGCTCCTGCTCTGCCCAGGCGATCGCCGACTCCACCGCGTCCGGCAGCACATGCGTGTCGCCGTCGCTAAAGAGGTACCACCCGTCCTCCCGAACCGTGGCGTGTTCAACGGCGATCTGCTGGGCGTGCACCTTTCCGAGCCATCCACCCGGTAGCCGCGTGTTGTGAAGGACGCGTGCGCGGGGGTCGTCTGCACACACACGATCCAGAATCTCGCCCGTGCCGTCAGTCGACCGATCATCAACGAAGATGAACTCCATCCAGGGCGCGGGGTCGGAAAGCCGCGTGACGGCCGCCGCTTCAATGGCATCCGCTTCGTCGCGGGCAGGGCAGATCACTGTCACCAGCGGCTCACCACCTTCAGGTGGCTGAATGCAACCTGCGGGCAATGACCGCACCGCGTGAATCGTCCGGGCGATGCAGAGCGACTGGACGAGCCACCACAGCGCGCCGAGCGACGCGATGATCCAGAGTGACGTCACCGCACCGCGCGGGTGAGTCCGCCGTCCATGCAGATTGACTCGCCGGTGACGTACCGCGCCTCGTCGCTGCAGAGCCACGCCATCAAGGCGGCGAGTTCTGACGGCTCGGCAGCGCGGCCAGCGGGAATCTGCGCCACAATGTCATCGGGCACGTCAAACGTGCCGACGAAGCCCGGCATGACGGCATTGACCCGCACATCAGGCGCCCACTGCCGCGCGGCGAGCCGAACGAGCGCCGTCAGGCCACTGCGGAGCACCGTCGAGATCGGATAGTCGTCCATCACGTCACGGGCCGCGGCGGCGCGGGGGGGGGCCCAGGGGCCCCCCCCGCGCCCCGGGCGGCGCGGGTCCCCCCGGTTTGGCCCCCCC
>CAZMPA010000050.1:0-1542 GCA_964567915.1 uncultured Isosphaeraceae bacterium
GGTTGAGGCCTTCTCCGCGGGCGACTCCGCCAAGGACGAAGGAGAACTCGCCGATCTGCGCCAGACACAGGCCCGTCGCCAACGCCGTGCCAATGGCCGCACCAGACAATCTCACGGCGAAGCCCGCCACGAGCGTCTTGCCGACAATGATGATGCATGCGAGCAGGAGCACAGTCACAATGCGGTCACCGCTGAAAATCCAGGGGAGGTCGGCCAGCGTCCCGATGCTCGCAAAGAAAATCGTCAGAAAGATGGCCTTGAGCCCGGTCACGTCGGCGCGAATCTGTCGAGCAAAGGGGGAATTGGCCAGCGCCAGCCCGGCAATGAAGGCGCCGATCGCCGCGGACAGGCCGAGCTCATGCGAAATCCAGGCCGCAAGCACACCCGTGACAACAGCCAGAACCACCGGCAACTCACGGTTGCCGCTGATGTGCGTGCTGCGAAGGAGCCGCGGAACAAGCAGAATGGCAACAGTCCCAATGATGAGTACCGCAATGACCATGCGAGCGCCCGCAAAGCCGAGCTCCGCCGCCACGTCGCTCGCCTCCACCGGGCCGCCGATCAGCGCGAGAAGCACGACGAGCGGAACGATGGCCAGGTCCTGAACCAGAAGCGTCGCCAATCCAAAGCGGCCGTGCGGCGACTCCAGTTGGCCGCTGTCGAAAAGCGTCCTCGCCACGACGGCCGTACTGCTGAGTGCCACCATGGCGCCAATGGCGATGGCCGCGGGCCAGTCCCAACCGAAGATCAAGGAACCTCCCACCCCGAACACAATCGTGAGGGCGATCTGGAGCACGCCCGCCCTCGCGCCTGGAAGGCCGAACGCCACTAACTTGTCACGAGTGATCTCCAGACCAATTGTGAAGAGCAGCAACGCTACACCGAAATCGGCCACGTACTGCACTTCGAGATGCTCGTCACCGACCCACCCAAGCATGCCCGGGCCAACCAGCATGCCGGCGAGAATCGCGCCCACAATGGCGCTTATGCCTACACGTTCGGCCGCGACTCCGAAGACGGATGCAACCGAGAGCAGAATCACCAGATCGGTGATCACATCCCAGCCGTGCATGACGCGTCCTCCAATGGCCGATCCGCCGGGCCAGCGGCCGGCCACCTGCCGCCGGTTCGCTGCCTGATGTCCTCGCGGGCCTCCATCCGCAGGGCGTCAACGCGCTCGCGCAAGTGAGCAAGCGCCGCATCGGGCCCCATCGCCACCAGTTCTTCGTTTGCGATCGGCTCGCCGATGTTGAGCATGATGCGCCCGCGACACCTCGGCCGACTTCCCTTGGGCCAGGCGTCAAACGTGCCCTCGACTCCAATCGGAAGCACCGGTGCCCGGCCTCGCTTGATCAGGAGCCAGATGCCCCGTTGAAAGGCCTGCACGCACCCGTCGGGCGTCCGGGTGCCCTCTGGGAAAACAACTGAAAGCCTTCCAGCCTTCAGTTCCGTGAGGGCCGTCCGCATGGCCGATGGATCTGCAGACTCCCTGTCGACGGGAACAACGCGGATCCCCTCTCTCAATATCCACGGAAGCGGCCA
>CAZMPA010000050.1:1552-11808 GCA_964567915.1 uncultured Isosphaeraceae bacterium
GTGGGTCCGTCAATAACGACCGCCTCGCCATCATGCGCGGGCTGCGGTCATACAGCGCGATACCAAGCAGCATCGGGTCGAGATGGGACTGATGATTTGCGATCACCAGTGCCGGGCCGGTCCTGGGGATGAATCGGTGCCCGCGGGTTCTGCCTCGCCAGATGATGCGGCAAACCGTACCGACCAGAAACGGCACCAGCGTCCACCAGACCAGGAGCCCCGCTCTCGAGCAAGCTGGATTGCGACGCTTGAATTGGAAGATGCTCAGCACGGCGGAGACACCGCGTCGCCCACACGACTGCGAACCTCGCGTTCCAGTGCGGCGACAACTTCGTCGAGTCCCAGTGAGGTCGTATCCAGTTCGATCGCGCCGACCGGACACATCAGCGGCCCCACCGAACGTGTCGAGTCAATCGTGTCCCGCCCCTCGATTTCGTCACGAACGGCCACAGCATCAACAACCACGCCCTTTGCTTCCAATTGAGCCACGCGACGAGCAGCCCGGACGGACGGCTCCGCTGTCAGAAAGAACCGAACGTTCGCATCCGGAAACACAACGGAGCCCTGATCGCGACCCTCACTCACCAGTCTCGGGTGTTCATCCGCGATGTCCCGCTGCGCCTGCACCATGGCGGCCCGCACCCTCGGCACGGCCGCGACGATGGACACAGTCTGGCCGACCTCCGCGGTGCGGATCTCGTGCTCCGCCGGCTCACCATCAATGCGGACCATCGGCGGATCCGCCGTCCAATCGAAGTCGATGTGGTGCGCGTCAATCAGGGGCATGATCGCCGCGGCACTGGCCGGATCCACGCCAGCTCGCAGCGCGAGTACCGAAACGCACCTGTACATGGCGCCTGTGTCGAGACAGTCGATCCCCAGATTCGCCGCCAATGCGTGCGCGGCCGCCGACTTCCCCGTTCCAGCCGGGCCGTCGATCGTCACGATCAAGCGAGGCGGCGGGCCCATCGGTTACTCGGCGTCGATCGCAGCCTGCAGCACCTCCGCAGCGCGGCCGATGTCCTTCGCAGGATCGCCTTCACCCACGTAATCGATCACAAGGTTGCTCTGGTAGCCCACGGCCTTCGCGGCCTGAACTCCGGCGGTCAAGTCAAGGCCTCGGTGTGCACCGCCTCGCTTGAAGCCCTCGCACCGGATGTGCATCGCTCCAGCGTATGGGGCCATCTTGCGAATGAATTCGATGGGATCTTCGTCAACATGTGGATCGCCATAGGTCGGCAACGCTCCAATCCGGAACCCGCCAATACGCTTGATGAGATCCGACAGGCCTTCAGACTTGGCGGCAAGTCCAGGCCCGGGAGCAAGCAACAGATTGAGTTCCTGCCGTTCAATCCGGACCATGGCCTGCTGGACGAGTTCGGTACCACGGGCCACCGCGTCTTCGTTTCCAGCGGGCACAGAGACGCGCACAGAAACGGAGTTGCAGCCCAACCGAGTCGCTGCTGCAGCAAGGCGGCCCAAGCGATCAAGAACGCCTGTCTGGACCGCTTCGTCTTCGCTTGCGATTTCCAGCGGCAGGTCATCAACGAGCACGAGACATGGGCATGCCGCCTGGTCGGCGCGATGTCGGAGCGTGTCCAGTTCGGATGCAGCGGCCCCGCTCAACATGTCGACATTCAGGCTCAGGCCCCGGAGCCCCAACTCGTCGCTGACAAACCCCGGCACATCATGCAGTGTCCGCGGTGGATCCGCTTTGGGATCCAACAGGCTGCGGAGCGATCCGGACGTGAGCGAGAGGAGAAGCGTCATGGTCGAGGCCCACCGAGCATATCCGATGGAGCCATTTCGTGACGCTCAGGCTTGATACCATCCACCCTCATCATACCCCCGACTCAAGGGAATCCAGGAGCGTCTCGATGTCCAGCCCGGCCGACTGCCGATACTCCGAAAGCCACGAGTGGTTCCGCCATGAAGGCGATGTCGTCACGATGGGAATCACGCCCCACGCCGCGGCCGAACTCACCGATGTGACCTACGTGGAACTCCGGCCGGCCGGGACGACCATCAATGCCGGCGACGCCGTGGGCGAGGTCGAGTCGGTCAAGACAACGAGCGACGTCTACTCGGTCGTTTCTGGTGAGATCGTCGAAGTCAACGATCAGGCCGTCCAGGACCCCGCCCTGCTCAATTCCGATCCGCAGGGCGTTGGCTGGCTCGTCAAGGTTCGGGCCGAGGACGCCTCCCCGCTGGAGGCACTGATGGACGCCGCCACCTACGACGCGAAGTACGGCGAGTGATCGACTTCGGGATCGCCGCATGAGCGGCCCGTTCCGAATCGAGGCCGACTACAAACCGACCGGCGACCAGCCGGCCGCCATCGAGCGCCTGGTGCAGGGGGCCGAACGGGGAGACCGACACCAAGTGCTGCTGGGCGCCACTGGCACGGGCAAGACGTTCACCATGGCCAACGTCATTGCTGGCGCCAAGCGACCGGCCCTCGTCATCAGTCACAACAAAACCCTGGCGGCGCAGTTGTACGAGGAGTTCAAAGCCCTCTTCCCGGACGCCGCAGTGTGCTACTTCGTCAGCTACTACGACTACTACCAGCCAGAGGCGTACATTCCGCAGCGGGACATCTACATCGAGAAGGACGCCTCCCGCAACGACGACCTCGACCGGCTCAGGCTCTCCGCCACGAGCAACCTGCTGTCGCGGGACGACGTCATCGTGGTTGCCAGTGTGTCCTGTATCTACGGACTCGGATCACCCGAAGCCTGGCAGAATCGGCTGCTCGCTTTGAAAACCGGGCAGCACGTCGATCGCCGCGAACTGCTCATGTCGCTCACTGACATGCAGTACACGCGAACTGAAATCGAATTCGAACGCGGCAAGTTCCGAGTCCGCGGGGACATCATCGAGATCTTCCCCGCCTACGAGCAGTTCGCAATTCGACTGGACTTCTTTGGTGACGAGATCGAACACATCGCGCTCATCCATCCAGTCTCCGGCGAAACGCTTGCGGAGGAGTCGCAGGTCTTTATCTTTCCGGCCGTCCACTACGTCCTGCCGGAGGAGCGGCTTCAACAGGCCGTCGCCGACATTCGAGAAGAGTGCTCCGCTCGCGCAGCCCAACTGAAGAAGGAAGGCAAACTGCTCGAGGCCCAACGCATCATGTCGCGGACCCGGTACGACATGGAGATGCTGACGGAGATCGGCTACTGCTCGGGCGTGGAGAATTACGCTCGGCATCTGGAGGGTCGGCCGCCCGGGTCACGTCCATCGACCCTGCTTGACTACTTCAACCATGTGCCCGGCCACGACCCGGGAGACTGGCTGGTGTTTGTCGATGAGTCCCACGTAACGCTTCCCCAGGTTCGCGCCATGTTCAATGGAGATCAGGCCCGCAAGCGTGTGCTGGTGGATCACGGATTCCGCCTCCCGAGCGCGCTGGACAACAGACCACTCCGGTTCGAGGAGTTCCTTGAACTCGCCCCGCAGTTCATCCACGTCTCTGCCACACCCGGCGACTGGGAACTTGAGACGGCGGGTGGCGTATCGGCCGAGCAGGTGATTCGGCCCACCGGCCTGCTCGACCCGGTCATCGAGGTCCGCCCCGCGGAGAATCAGGTGCCTGACTTCATCGAGACCTGCAAGGTGGTTGCAGCCAGGGGTCAACGCATCATCGCGACGGTGCTCACCAAGCGGATGGCGGAGGACCTCACGACCTATCTGGACGAGAAGGGCTTGAGCGTGCGGTACCTGCACAGCGACATCGATACGCTCGATCGCATTGAGATTCTCAAGGCGCTTCGCGAGGGCGACTTCGATGTGCTGGTCGGCGTCAATCTGCTTCGAGAAGGCCTGGACCTGCCGGAAGTGGCGCTCGTTGCGATTCTCGACGCAGACAAGGAAGGCTTCCTTCGAAGCAGAACCAGCCTGGTCCAGACCATTGGCCGCGCCGCCCGAAACGTAGACGCGTCCTGCATCATGTATGCCGACACTGTGACAGCGTCCATGCAGACTGCCATCGACGAAACGTCCCGTCGCCGAGCCGTGCAGGAGGCCTACAACGCTGAGCACGGCATCACGCCCACCACGGTGATCCGCGCCGTCCGCCGCGGCATCGAGCGGGAACTCGAGGCCAGACGAACCGCAAGATCGGCGGTGGCGTCCGCAGCGTCCGAATCAGACATCGACCGCGGTGAGCTGATGGCGGCGTTGGAGCGGGACATGCTCGAAGCCGCCGACGCGCTGGAGTTTGAGCGAGCGGCGGGCTTGCGGGATCGGCTCGCCGCCGTTCGCAGCGGGCAGTCCGACCCGGACCAACGGGACAAGACGCCGGAGCCAGGCACGCCCCGAGGCCGCCGAAGGCGCACCGGAAAGCGTCGCTGACCCCCCGTGCGGGCCGCGGACCCGCTACGCTGCCGAAATGCCCGTACGTCCCCCATCGTGCCCCTCGTCCTGCAACATCCTCCTGATCGGTGGCGGCGGCCGCGAACACGCGCTGGCCTGGAAACTCCGCCAGTCCCCGCGGTGCGGCACGCTCTGGCTGACCGACCCCGGAAACGCCGGCCTCGCCAAACTGGGTCGGCCCTGCCCGCACAAGTGGGACCCGGCAAACACCTTCCCCCTTGAGAACTGGTGCGACAAGCAGGGCATCAATCTGGTCGTGGTCGGCCCTGAGCAGCCGCTTGCCGAAGGCATCACCGACACGCTCCGAACCGACCGGCGGCAGGTCTTCGGCCCAGCCGCGGCCGGCGCCCAGATCGAAGCCGACAAAGCGTTCGCCAAGGACCTCATGAAGCAGGCGGCGGTGCCGACGGCTGAAAGCAGAACGCTGGATACCGCCAACGCCGCCCGCAAGTGGATCCTGCGGGGCATCGAGGGTGAACTGGCCGAGGAACGCATTGCAGAAGAAGCCGCCCCGCTCGTCCACTGGCTTGGTACGAGCGACGATCGCGGCGAGGTCCCCATGCCTGCACTGAGCGACCGTGTGCGAGCCCTGCTGGCAGCACGGGAGGAGCCGCTCGTCGTCAAGGCCACGGGGCTCGCGGCGGGCAAGGGCGTCATCGTCTGCCGCACGACGCTGGAAGCACTGGAAGCCGTCGAGACCATCATGGTCGAGGCTGCCTTCGGCGACGCGGGCAAGCGCATCATCATCGAGGAGTTCCTGCAGGGCGCCGAGGTCAGCGTGCTGGCACTCGTGGACGGCCGCACCATGTGGATCCTCGACCCGTGCCAGGATCACAAGCAGGTAGGCGAGGGTGACGTTGGCCCCAATACGGGAGGCATGGGCGCCTACTGCCCCGCACCCCTGCTGGACGGTCCGATGCTTGCCGAGGTCGAGCGGACCATTCTGCTTCCCATCCTGGACGGGTTCAGGCGGCGGGACATCGACTACCGCGGCGTGCTCTACGCCGGGCTCATGCTCACACCGGGCGGGCCGAAGGTGCTGGAGTTCAATTGCCGGTTCGGCGATCCGGAGTGCCAGCCGCTCATGTCGCGGCTCGACGGTGACCTTGTGGACATGCTCTGGAGGACGTCAGTCGGCACGCTCGTTGACGCCGACATCTCGTTCGACCAGCGTGTCGCGTGTTGCGTCGTGCTGTGCTCCGAGGGCTATCCCGGCGACTATGAGAAGGGGCGGCCGATCACAGGGCTCGATGGTCTGGAGGAGGATGGGCTCGTCGTCTTCCACGCAGGAAGCACCATCAACCATGAGGGCAAACTGGTCAATACCGGTGGGCGCGTTCTGAGCGTAACGGCACTGGCGGACTCGCTTCCCGCTGCGAGAGAGCGAGCCAACGCCGCAATCGAGTCGATCGACCTTGAGGGCGGTTTCTACAGGCGGGATATCGGCATGCGGGAGTCGGCGACCACCGCGACGGGCTCAAGCGTCAGCGAGCGGCCCGCCACGCAATGACCATCGCCGCAAGGCCGTACAAGGAAACGATCAGCGGCACGGCCACAAGCAGCGCCCCCGCCGCCAGTTCTCGAAGCATGTGTCGGGCCAGCGGCCCGCCTCCGGCAGCGGGTGTGTGACGCGGCCTCAGCGCCACTCCGCCAGCCACGCAGACCAGCCACGTGAGCGGCCAGATCCAGAGTGCGGCCGCGAGCGCCGGCGCGTCGCCGAGCCGCCACCAGGCAGTAAGCAGACACAACTCGCCGAACGCAGCGGCGATGGGCGACGTCCAGCCGACGGCTTCAAGCACGCGGCCGAACCCCTGGGCTTCAGACTGGCCGCCCATTACTCCCACTCGGTGAAGAGAATCAGCAGGTCCTGAATACCCACGACGCCGTCAAAGTCGAGATCCGCGTCGGCCGAAGGACCACCCCAGTCTTCGATGAGCGGGATGAGGTCGGGCAGGCCGCCGACGCGACCGTCCTCGTTGACGTCCCCAAGGAGAATACTTGGTTCGCCGCCAAAGCGGCCGCAGGTGGTTCCGTTGATCGTGTACACGGCGTAGTTGTCAAAGATGTCATAGCACGAGCCAGCATCAGCGGGCACAACGCAGTGGCAGTCGATCGGGTCGCAGGCGGTGCCACTACAAGTTGAGCCAGGCCCCAGCCACTTGCCACCTGCAAGCAGGCAGTCGGCCTCGGTCGTGTTGTTGAATCCTGGCGTTGAAGCGTCCACGCACTGGTACTCAAAGCAGCAGGCGCCCGAGCCGAAACCAACCCCCGTCGATCCGTAGCAGGGAAGCCCCGCCTGGCAGGAAGAGAAGCTCGCGTGCCAGGTGCCGCCGGCCGCGATGCACCGCGTGCTGTTCATGTTGGCGACGCAGGCCATGTCGAAGAGGCAGCAGACGCCAGACTCGACCGTTCGCGGCGCGCAGGCCGAGCTGTCAGAGCCATCCCCCAGCCAACTGCCACCCATCAGTTCGCAGTCGCTGCGTTTCGTGTCCTCGACGAAGCAGAACTGGCTGGTGGACATGCAGCACGCCCCCGTCACATCATCCGGCGGGCTCGCCAGTTCACAGTCTGACGCGCTCCCGCAAGGCTCGCCAGGCCGGAACTGGATGTAGTTTGGAATCAACAACGGATTATCGGGCGTGAGATACGTGTTCATGCATTCGTCATACGTCAGGTCGTCATCACAGTTGATCGTGCCGCCCTCGTACTGGTAGCAGCACGCCCCCCATGGCGCTGCCCACGCCACATCGCCGAACGAACCACACGGCACCTGATCGCAGGAACCCTGTACCGTCCACGATGTCTCCCATCCGGTCGCCGTGGCGAAGGCATCGCAGCCCTCTTCTGTGAGGTCGGTGCAGAATGTGTCGTCCGCCGTTCGAACGCAGCACGCCGCCGTCGCGATGCTGACCTCGGCAGGATCATCAACGAAGCACGTCGGCCAGTCGCAGCCAAAGCCCCAGGCAGCCTCATCGAGATCAGACCAGGGCGTACCGTCCAGGGTCGTCGCATCGACAAAGGCGCCCTCCTGCCCGATGGTGCCCCACTCAATGCCATAGTCCGCCTCAGCGTTGCCCATGGCGGTGCCGACCGTCCAACAGTCGTCGGGCGTGAGCACCGAGCATGTGCGTTCGTCGCTCACCAGGTCGTAACAGCACGGCGCGGTCGGTCGACACCAGTCCTGCTCGTCACAGGTGGTGCCAATGCCCATGAAGAAGCCGGAAGAGGCTGCGGTCCGCTCCCACATCCGTTCGTCGCCGTTTGGATCAGGATTATTGGTCGGATCTGAGTCGCTTGACCAGTAGGCCGTTGACAGCGTGAAACCGGCAAGCGCCAGGCAATCAAACGGGTTGGTTTCAATACACAGCCCGCCCACGCAGCAGGCACCGGTGGCCTCAACGGCGCCGTACCCACCATCGTCCTGGACGAAGACATCAAAGACGCCGCCGGACAGCCAGCACGCATCGGCACCGGGCACCATGTCGTACTGCACGAGGAATTCCACGGGGATCGCCGTATCGCCATTTTGCGTCGGCACGTACCGCGGCGTGTCAAGCAGGCAGACGCCGCTGGAGGGTCCGAGCGGAAGGGCGAGCGCCACCGCAGGGCCACAATCGGGCGTCGCGCCGGGATCGGCAAATGGCCGAATGTCCAGGAAATCAGCAGGTGGCCCACCGGGCTCCGTGGCGAACCAGAACCGAATCATCAACTCGCCCGGCTGCGTCACATTGGAATCGGTGATTGTTGCGACCACGTTGTCCCAGGACACACCGCTCACGACACCGGTCACGGAACCAACCGCGATCTGCGTTCGGTCCAGGCGACACACGTCAACTGGAAGCTCGGGTGGCGTGCCTGCAAACGGAGGTTCGTTGATACTGGCGTGGTAGGTCTCCTGGAGGGCGACGTCCACGCAGGGATTGGCGGCCCCAAACGTGGTGCAAGGGATACTCGGATCGCCGCAGACCAGTCCCTGATGCCAAACGCCGCCAGGCAGACTGACACATTGTGCTTCCGTGTAGTAGTCGTAGCACAGCCCCTGGTAGCAGCACGCAGCCGGCGGGCACACTGCCCATGGAACCGCATCCGACGTCCCACTTCCCTCCACCGGCTGACGAATCAGTCGAACCGTCGCCACCTGATCAGCCAGCCGCCAGACTGTGTTGCCGGTATCAGCGTCCGTCTCTGAACTCTGCGGCAGATACATAAAGAAGTCAACGCCACAGATGCCAGCGGCCGGAGGCGTGTACAGCACGAGGTCCAGGCCCGTCGCAGGATCGACCACAATCTCAACCGTTCCGCCCTGCATGGTGTTCGCCGATGTCGCGGTAGGCAGTCCCGCCGGGTCAACCGGGATGTCCGCAGGCACATCATCCGGGTGATACAGCGAGTGAATCTCCAGATCGCCATCAGCGATCGCGGAACACTCAATCGCTACATCGTTCTCCAGAACGTGGTAGACCCACGGTGTGGGCCCGAGCACACGGAACACGTCATTGGCCGCAAGCGGAACGACCACTGACTGCGCTGGCCCGTTGGGATCATCAACCTCATGAGGCCCGGCGGTCGTGCTGCCTGTCGCCACGCAATCGAGGTTGGCAAGCCTCGCGTAAATCCTCGCCGCGATCTCAGACCGGAACCGCAGTTGGAAGTTGGCTGTGCCGCCCTCGCAGAGGTAGCAATTGCTCATGATGGTGGGCGGCATCTTGCCGTCGCCATAGTCCGGGAGTGCGAGTTGCAGGTCACAGTCGGCCTTGGCCCCAGCCCCGTATTCGCAGGGAAGCCCAATGCAACGGTCGTAGCCGTAGACCCGCGTGACCGACACGCCAATCGTCATGGCGACCGCCTGGCTGACCATGACGGGGTCCCAGTTGACGTCATCTGACTCAAAGGAGGAGCCCGGATAGGGGAATGACCCTTGAACCGCAGCAACCGCAAACGGATTGAACTGGACGCTGCAGAGTGTCGCGTTGCCGGACGCCATCCCCTGCGTGACAACGCCCCACGTCGGCTCAAGATGCTCAGAGCGTTCGTACGGGAAGCCGGAGAGCAACAGCACCATGTCGTAGGCGATACCCAGTTGCCCTGCAGTGCCGGTCGTCCACTCGACATTCATATTGCTGAGCGTGCCCGTGATCGTCCAGGGACGTGGGTCGTCCGGACTGATGGGGTCACCCACGCAGTCAGATGGACTCTCCCAGCAACTTGAACCGGGCCCCTGCCATTCACCTTGCAGGAACTCACCCGTGCAGTCGCCGTAGGACAGATCCTCGTAGCAGAGCCCCCCGGCGCAGCACGCGCCCGGGAGATAGGGGTTGAGCACGGGCCTCGGATTCTGATTGTTCAATGACGGTGGCACGCCGCTTGTGCGAAGGATCAACTCGCCGATCTGGAGATTGACCAGCGCGTCCCGCTCAAAGATGAACGCGGACGAGGCCATCAGGAGCGTGGCATAGGCCTGCGCCGCCCCGACATCGCCGTTGAATCGCTCCAGGTACCACGTGTCGGTATCGATGACGATGCGAGGCGTCTGGCACCGCACACCCTTCGGCGGCAGCGGCGCCTGCGTGTTGTCCTCCACTTCGACATTGCAAAGGAACGCGTCGTCCGGGCCGATCACATCGTAGGAACACGGGAAGCACTCTTTGATGAAGAGCCCCGGCCCGCCCGTTCCGCTGAAGGTCTGCGTCATGATGTCTGCGTCTTCGCAGAGCAGCTGCGGAATGTACAGACATCCGATCCGTTCGAAGAAATCCTGAACGACCTCGTCGTCGATGATGTCCGCGCACACGACGTTCTGCTCGACACAGCACGCGCCGGCCGGCAAAGCGCAGAACTCGACACTCTCCATGCCCTCGATCGCCTCAAACTCCGCGACCCAC
>CAZMPA010000051.1:0-11793 GCA_964567915.1 uncultured Isosphaeraceae bacterium
GGAAAGCCACCCGGCGCGCCGGGGGGCGGCGTGCTTGGGTTGGGGGGCCCGCCGCCTGCGGCGGCCAGGCTTGCGTGGATTGGGTTCGCCTCCGGCAAACCCAATATCGAATCCTGCCCGGGGTGCTTGGTTGGACTGCCCGCTGTCGACCGCCCTCATCTGGCATTTCGACCCGCAAAACGCCGATCAACACCACCCGCGGGCAAACAAATCGCGTGTCGGGACCACATTCCCCGAAAGCCCACCGTGGTCGGCCCCCTTCTCGATCTCGAGGACCCCACCAATGCCTGACTCGCCGCCCATCGTGTCTTTCCCCGAACACACACCCTCTCACGCGGGCCGCACCGCAACCACCTCGCGGCCACGGGCTGGCCGCCTCCAACCTGCTGGCCCGCCTCGGACGATGGGACGCGGCATCCAAGGCGCACTCGGATCGCGTTGCCACTGCGGCCGCATCCTTCGGCCGCTTCCTCGAACTCGACGCTGCGTCACAGTCGCTCCTCGAGCGGGCTGCATGGGTCCATGACATTGGCAAACTGCACGTCCCCAAGGCGATCCTCCAGAAGCAGGGCCCGCTCACTGACGGCGAGTACAAGCGAGTCAAGACGCATGCCGCAGATGGCGCCAGCATCCTTTCCCGCGAGGGCTTTGCCGACGACATCGTCGCCATCGTTCAATCACATCACGAGTGGTGGGACGGATGTGGGTACCCCGAAGGTCTCTCAGGCGCGGCGATTCCCGAGGCCGCAAGAGTCATCGCCATCGTGGACGCGTGGGACGCCATTTCAGCCAAACGTGTCTATCACCGCCGCCGGCCGGAGTTTCTGGCGCTCACAGAGATTCGCAAAGGCGCCGGGACGCAATTCGACCCAGTTCTGGCACCGGCATTCATCGACCACGTCATGCGCCGCATCATGGGAAACCGCGAAGCCGCGTGACGGCGCTCACGTGAGCATGTACCCCGCGGCCAGATCGCGAAACTCCTCAGCCTGCGAGCGAGCCCATGCGGCGTCACGATTCAGTTCCGCCGCAAGCAACGCCGCCACATCATCCGCCGCTTCAGCGGCGGCAGCGGCATCGAGCAGGAGCGAGCGGGTTCGCCGCGCCAACACGTCCTCCACGGTCCGAGCAGCCTCGTAGCGAGCCGACCAGGCAACCACCCCCCGCGGGTATGGCAGCCTCGGATGCAAGAGGTCTCCACCACGGGGATCTTCGCTGCACACGCGCTCGACATCGGTCGCATCCGCGCCATAGACGCGGAGCCAGTCTTCCTTGGGCATGTCGGGGTCAGATCGATCGATCCATCCCCAAATTTGCAGATCCGCGGTTCGGCACGCCGCCTGCGCAAGACCTCCAACATCCGATGCATGGTCGATCGTGTCCTCCGCCATGCGTCGATACGTGGTCCACTTGCCCCCGACAATGCTGACCAGCCCACCGCGCGACACCAGCACTTCGTGCTCTCGGGACACGCGCTTGCTGGCCTGCCCTTCGTGCCGCACGAGCGGCCGCAGCCCGGCGAACACACTGAGTACGTCGGAGCGATCCGGATCTCTCGCCAGATACTTCGATGCGTTTCTCAGAATGAACTCGACCTCCTCGTCTGAAGCCCGAGGCTCCAGAACGGGATTGGGCGCCTCTTCATCGGTCGTCCCTACCAGACAGCGACCGTGCCACGGGATCACAAAGAGCACCCGCCCGTCATCCGTGTGCGGCACCATGATGGCCGTATCGCCTTGAAGGAAGGACTGATCAAGAACCAGATGGACGCCACGGCTCGGCATCACGATCGGTGACGCCTCAGCGTCCTCCATACGGCGAATGCCATCGGTGAACACGCCGGTGGCATTGACAACGACGGCGGCTGACACGTCGTGCTCCTGACCCGTCTCAATGTCGAGAAACCGCACACCGCTCACGTGCCCGTTCGAATCTTCAACGACGCTGGTCACACGAGCATGATTGAGCACGACTGCCCCCAGATCGCACGCAGTTCGAGCGAGCGACACGCACATGCGAGCGTCGTCAAACTGACCATCGTGATAGCGGGTACCGCCATCCAGCCCGTCCCGTTGCAGATTGGGAATCTCCGCCATCGTCTGCTCGACACTCAGCGACTTTGACGGCGCCAAATTCAGCCGCCCCGCGAGCAGGTCGTACAGCTTCAGGCCGATGCCGTAGAACGGCCCCTCCCACCACTTGTAGCGGGGAACAATGAAGGCCAGGTCCCGCACCAGATGCGGCGCGTTGGCGTACATGATTCCGCGTTCATGCAGCGCTTCCCGGACAAGGGAGATGTTCCCCTGCTGCAGGTATCGCACGCCACCATGAACCAGTTTGGTCGATCGACTGCTGGTTCCCTTCGCAAAGTCGACCTGTTCGAGCAGAAGCGTTCGGTAGCCGCGGGAGGCGGCATCCACGGCGCAGCCCATGCCACTGGCTCCACCGCCCACAATGACCACGTCAAAGCGTTCGCCGGCCGATGCGCGGCCCATGAGTTCAGTTCTGTTCATCGTCGTCCCTCGCCCACCCCCGCACACTGTTGACCGCACGGTCCCATGCTCGCAGCTTTCGGTCTCGCCGCGCCGGATCGACAGCGGACTCGAACCGCTTGTCCAAATGCCAGTGCCCGGCCGCGTCCTCGGGCGAAGCGTAGACCCCGGCCCCAATACCAGCCATGGACGCCGCACCCCACGCCGTCGTCTCCAACATGGCTGGTCGAAGAACCGCTGTATCGAGCACATCGGCTTGAATCTGCATGAGCAGGTCGCTCGCGGCAGCACCGCCATCGACGCGCAACTCGTGCAGTGATATTCCCGAGTCCGCTTCCATCGCCCGAAGCACATCCCGAACACTCAACGCAATGCCTTCGAGTGTCGCTCTGGCAATGTGCGCAGCGGTCGTGCCCCGCGTCATACCGAGGATGGCCGCGCGTCCCCAGGCATCCCAGTGCGGCGCGCCCAGACCAGCAAATGCCGGAACGAGGATGACTCCGTCGCTGTCGTCAACCGATCCAGCGAGCGCATTCACATCAGGCGCGGCGTCGATGATGCCAAGGCCGTCGCGGAGCCACTGAATGGACGCGCCCCCCATGAAGACACTTCCCTCAAGCGCCCAAGTGGACTCGCCTCCAAGCCGCCACGCCACCGTTGAGAGCAGACCTCGGTCGCTGCTGACCGCTTCACCGCCTGTGTTCATGAGTAGAAAGCACCCGGTTCCAAACGTCGTCTTGGCGTCGCCGGGCTGCAGGCTTCCCTGTCCGAACAGCGCAGACTGCTGATCGCCGATGAGTCCGTTGACTTCGAGTCCATCGATCGCATCGATCGCGCCAAAGGACCCGGCACAGTCGACCACTTCCGGAAGCAAGGAAGCCGGAATGTCGAACAGCCGCAGCAACTCGTCGTCCCAACACTGCGCGTTGATGTCGAAGAGCATCGTCCGAGCAGCGTTGCTGGCATCGGTGACGTGCTGCTTGCCCCCAGTCAGGCACCACAGCAACCAACACTCGATCGTGCCAAACGCGAGATGGCCTGCGTCTGCTGCGGCTCGGGCCCCATCGACGTGATCGAGCATCCATTGGAGCTTACTTGCCGAAAAATAGGGGTCCAGAACCAACCCCGTTCGGGTCCGGACGAGCTCGCGAATGCTCGAGTCCTCGGCGAGGTGAGCCATGGCCGCTGCGGTCCGCCTGTCCTGCCAGACGATGGCCCGATGGATGGGCTCGCCCGTGCGGCGGTCCCAGACCACGACCGTCTCACGTTGGTTGGTGATCCCGACCCCGCAGACGTCCCGCTCGCCACCATCGAGTTGGCCGAGCACAGCAGAGAGTGTCTGCAGTTGGCGGTCACGAATCTCTGACGCATCATGTTCGACCCAACCAGGCCTGGGGTAGTGCTGCCGGAACTCCTGTTGTGACACAGCCTTGATGTTCCCATCAAGGTCAAATGCCACGGTACGGCAACTGCTGGTCCCTTCGTCTAGCGCCAGAAGCATCGACATATGCACCACCCTCCTGTCCACGAGACATCGTCTCTGTGGCCTTGGTCGGCCGCAACTCACGTCGGAAGATTAAGCGAGAATTCCCGCTCCTGTGCAGAAAAGTGCCAACCAAAGAAGCCGTGGCCAGTTACGAAACCCGCTTGGTGAGCGAAGCCAAACAGGCTTGTCGGCATCCGAAAAAACAACCACTTGCCATCACCGGAGTTGCCCCCCCTGTCCCCCGCTGGTTCACAAGGCGGTGGACAACCGGTGCAGCCGTGTCAAGCCCCCACTTTTGATCTTTTTCAAGTTAGTTTCAAGAGGAGGAGTGGCGGAGATCCGATAAAGGAGAGGACGAGGCCTCCGCCGCGTCACTATTCCGGATCTGACTTCCTTCTCTTCTCTTCCGTCACCTCCAGGCTTCGCGGTCTGGAGGTGATTTCTTTGCAGCCACCGCACGCCGGCTGGCCCCGCCGAAGGCGGGGTCGCCAGGATGCAGGCCATTGAGATCACACGAGGGCGTCCAGCCCTTCCGCTCAGTGCTGCGCGGAGACGAAGGCGTCTTTCTGCTCGTCGGTCCAATTGTCCCAACGCATCGCGCACCCAGCGCAGCAGAATCCAACCGTGTCACCATTCCACTCAGACGTCGGGGCACCTTGGCCAACCGGCTGCCCGGAG
Organism: uncultured Isosphaeraceae bacterium; assembly: GCA_964567915.1. Classification (GTDB taxonomy): domain Bacteria; phylum Planctomycetota; class Phycisphaerae; order Phycisphaerales; family SM1A02; genus UBA12567. The sequence goes on from CAZMPA010000051.1 coordinate 4,657, forward strand.
AACGGGCAATCGCTGTTGATCATCCCGGGGGCGGCGGTTGACTTGCTGGATGCGTTGCAGCCGGCGAGCAGGAGAGTGGCGGACGCGATGATCGCGAGAGTCTTCATTGATTACTCCAATCTGAGGCGATGATTCACCCGGACAAGGCGGGCGATGATATCGCCATCAGGCCGGGCATGCCCCATCGACAACCCAGCTCCGGTTCCCCTCGGGGTCGGCAAACGCCCCGAACCAGAATCCGTCCTCGGCATTGAAGCTCGGGCCGAATGTCACGCTGCCCCCGTTGGCGTCAATGTGCTCCAGCAAGGCCTGCACGTCCTCCGCCTCAAACTGCAGGATCACGGTCGCGGCGGCACGATCGCCGGGTTCGGTTTGCACCTCAGACGCCAGACCGATGCCAAGCTCGATGCCCGACGCTGTCTCCAGATTGGCGTAGTGCAGCCCGTCCTCAAAGACGCGCCGGACACGAAACCCAAGCACATCCCGATACCACGCCACCAATCCATGAAAGTCCTCGGCAAGCACGACGGGCTCTCGAGGCCGAAGCTCGATCATGCCCGGTCCTTCCAACTCCACCACTTCCGGAGTTGCGGATCGATGTCCGGGTCACGAGCGACCGCGACCGCGCAACGGTAGACATACAGCACACACCGGTCCATGGTGCCGCCGGCCTGACGCCGCGTCTCTTCAAACATCACTTCCGGATCGCCTTGCGCGACATCTTCGATCGTCCGCATGCCAAGCGCCCAAAGATCCTTCGAGATGCTGGGGCCGACCCCTGGGAGGCTTCCGAACGCCTGCAGTGCCCGGTCATCATCCATCACACTGGCCTCAAGTCTTGAACCTGAAACCACAGGACTGGCATTGGTAGGTCGGTTGAATGAACAGGAACAGCAACCCGATCGGGAAGAACAGGATGATCAAACCAATGATCAGGCAGCCCCGACCGCCTGTGGCCGTTCCATGGCACTTTGGACACGACACCCAACCCATGCGACGCTCCTTCCCGCGTCGTCTGCCGCCCGCATCACCATACCAGCCTGTGCGCCATCAGACATTGAAGAGGAAGTGCACGACGTCTCCGTCCTGCATCGCATACGCCTTGCCCTCGCTGCGAAGGCGACCCGCCTCCTTGATGGCCTTCTCACTCTTGAGTTCGAAGAGGTCATTGCAGTGGTAGCACTCCGCACGGATGAATCCACGCTGGATGTCGCTGTGAATCGCACCAGCCGCGTCCGGGGCGGGAGCGCCCCGCGGGATGGACCACGCCCGCACTTCCTTCTCTCCGGCCGTGTAGAAGGTCGACAGCCCCAAGACGTCGTTCATGGCGGACGCCAGTACACCAATGGCCGGCCGTTCGATGCCCATCGACTCCATCATGTCTACGCGATCCGCCTCGTCCATCTCCGCGATCTCGCTCTCAATTGTGGCGCAGATGGTGATGGCTGTCGTGCCCGCCCCAGCCGCCGCCTCATGTACTGGGGCGGCAGACTCGGGTGAACAGGAGACGTCATCCTCTGAAACATTCGCGACATACAGAATCGGCTTGGCGGACATGAACCCATACGACTTCAGGATGGCTCGCTCGGCCTCGTCCCACTCGCAGTCTCTGACTGCCCGCTCGGCTCCGAGTGTCTCCTGAACACGCTCCAGCACCGCCAGCCGCTTCTTCGCATCCGCATCGCCACTTCGAGCGGCACGCCTCGCCTTGTCAACGGCACCCTCCGCGACCACAAGGTCGGCCAGGATCAACTCGGCATCCATCGATGCGAGATCGGCGGATGGATCGCCCTCACCCCAGCAGTTCACGACATGCACGAGCGCATCCACGGTGCGTATATGCGACAGAACCTGATTCAGGCCCGATGCGCCGCCGCCGGATGAAACACCCCCGGATGAAACACCCGGTATGTCCACGACCTGCACGGTGGCCGGAATCAACTTCTCGGGAGGAATGAACTCCGCAATCTGCTCAAGCCGCGGATCCGGCATGGACGCAATACCTACATTCGGCTTCATGGCGCCAACCTGCACCGGAACCGCATGCGCCGTCAGCGCCTGAAAGAGCGTCGTCTTTCCGCAACCCTGCAAACCAATCAATCCGCATTCCATCGACCTGGTCACTCCTGTGGAAGATCGGGAATCGTATCACTGCGGCAGCCGGGCGCAGGGCGCCATCCTCCATGTGGCCACGGCGCCCACCAAGATCGCGACGACAAAGACCGTCAGCACCAGCCGCATGATCAGCAGCGAATGGCTGCCTGCAAGTTCAAGTGCAATCCCGGGGACCACCTGGAAGGCCGCCGACGAGGCCAGACCAACCGCATTCACCAGGCCGATCGCCGCACCGGCATTTGAGGGTGAGACCGCATCGCAGGCGATTGGGAAGGTCAGGACGCAGGTCCCGATACCGAGTCCGAGCACCAGCAGATTCACCTTGACCAGCCACAGTGGCAGCGGTGTGTACACGCCCAGAATCAGCGCGACCGCGACCAACGCCACGACCTGCCCCCCCAGCAGAATCGGCTTCCGCTTCCTCCACTTGTCGGCCGCCCACCCAGCTAGGGGGGGCATCACCGCGACGCCAATGAACAACCAACTGTTCAAACTCACCGCCTGATCGTGCGAATATCCGAACGCCTGCTGAAGCGAGACATCCCACAAGCCTCCGAATCCAAATAGCATTCCCATCAGGGCGCCGGCCGTCACGGCAGCAAGTCGGACCTGCCGCACCGCCACCACTTCCTTCAGAGAGGTCCAGAGTGGCTTGGCAAGTGCCATCTCCGTAGCCGCCTCTCCCCTAGGCGTGGTCGACCCAATGAAGAGCCAGCACAACACAGCGACCGCAGCCCCGACGAATGCAAAGTCCGCCATCACCTGTTGCCAGGTCTGGAAGTGCATGAGCTCCGCTACGCCCGCATCGCCCAGATAGGCGCCGGCGCCAAATGCGAAGTCGATCAGGCCCATCGCCAGCGCAAACCGACTGGCCGGCAGCCTTCGACGCGCCACAAGACCTGCGCCTGGAAACGCAAAGGCCGCAAAGAGGCCCATCAACGCCCGCGCCGCGACGGCGGTCCAGAACCCGTCCGAAATCGACAACAGCCACGCCGAACCCGCCACACCGATCGCCGCAGGCGGCAACAGCAGCCGCGGCCTGTAGCGATCGAGCAAGAGACCCGCCGGCAGCTGCATGATCGCATACACGAGCAAAAACGTCGCCGACACAATGCCGACCTGCATCTGCGTGATGGAGAGGTCCCGCTCCATCGCCTGCCCCATCGCAGAAACGGTGTTCTGCGTGGCGAGTTGATAGAGCACAAAGACGGTGGCCGCCGCCCATGCAACCCAATTGCCGACGGACGCGCCGGGTCGGCGGATCGTTGGTCCCTCTTCCATCATGGGGCGGAGTATCCCCCGCGCCGCTTCACCCGTCCAGCGTCAGGAGCAACAGCGTGAAACCGACCGTCGTGGATGATCGCCCTTCACACGCCTGGCCCGATTCCAGGGCATCGCCTTCAGCAGCGATGCAAGTCCGCAGGTGCCGGTCAAGCCCGCAAACAGGAGGCCGCCGCCCAAGAACGCGGCGATCGCCAGTGCCCACGGCCAGACGAAGGCGCCCAGCAGCGTTGCGGCAAGGACCCCGCCGCCGACCGCAATCTGCACCTGGCGTTGGATACTCAGCCGACTCCCGCCCCCTTCGGTCACGGGGTACCCCTGGTCGCTCCAGGCGGACAAACCGCCCTCCAGATGCATGACTTCGCCGCCGCGCTCGACGACGAGTTTCTCGGCAGCCATGCCGGATCGGTTCCCACTCCTGCAGTAGAGCACTGTCCTGGTGCCAAACTCGTCCGGAACGGACTCCGAGTCAATCACGCCGAGCGGAAGCAGCCTTGCCCCAGGGATGTGACCCGACTTGAACTCTCCGGGCTCCCGAACATCAACCAGGACGGTGTCACCGTCATCCACCCACTGCTTGAGATCCGAAACCGAAACCTCTCGAATACCACACGCTGAAAGATCCGGCATCGTCCTGTTCTCCTGTGCCCGGCCATGCATCAGGGGCGCGTTGAAAGCCCCGCGTTTCGCCCGACCTCGCAGGATCTGCGGGTTTTTCCATGCGGCCGAGTTGCAACGTCTCACGAATCCCGATCAGCAACCCCATCACGATGAGAAACACCGCGAAGGCTCGCTTCAAACGCCGCTGGTCGATTCGGCTCCCCACCTTGCCTCCGATGACCGCCCCCACGCCTCCAACAGCGAGAAACACCCAGATCACACTCCAGTCCACACTCAGCTCCAGCTCGGCCAACACAGCGAGGTACTTCCAGAATCCAACGATCGACTTGCCCGCAATGATGACGAGGCTCGTCGCAACCGCCTTGTGCATAGACAGCCCGCCAAGAAGCACCAACGCGGGAACCACCAGGAAGCCGCCGCCGACACCGACGAGCCCGGTCAGCACGCCTACGCCGAGGCCCTCGCTCAGAATCAGCACAGCGCTCTGCCCCTGTTTGCCCGCGCCCGCTTCGGGTGATCCGCCGCTTCGAAGCATGAAGCCCGCAGCGATCAGCATGACGATGGCGAAGATCAACAGTTGGACGGCGCCCGGCACCCAAAGCGACACCCACGCCCCAATCCAGGTGCCAGCCACCGCCGGCACACCGAACAGCACGGCCGACCGCCAGTCAACACGCCTCCGCAGCAGTCCTGGCACCGCGCCAATGAACGCGATGCCTCCGACGATGGCGAGCGACTCCGCGATGGCAGGCTTGTCGGCGTGACCAAGCACATAGACAAGCACTGGGACCGTCAGAATGGAGCCGCCCGACCCCATAAGCCCGAGGCTGAGCCCGATGACCACAGCCCCGACCGCGGCCCACATCATGGAGACGAGCCCCAGTGTTGTGACAAACCTCGACGTCCCCCAAAACACCACTCACCCGGGCGGCCGCAAAGCGGCCAACTGGGGAGCAGTTGGGGGGGGGACTCCGGTGCCCGATCCCATCGGGCGAATGTCGTCACGAGGATTGCTGCCCGGCCCACGAACCGTCTCGCTCAAGCGCGGCGGTCCAGGCCATGTAGCCTCCCTCGAGATTGGCGACGGTCCGTCCAGACCGGGCAAGCATGCTGCATGCCGCTGCGGATCGACCGCCACCCCTACAGTTGATGATAACGGGCTCGCCTTCCGGGAGCTCCTCAAACCGGGCAAGCAGGCGGGTATACGGGATATTCACCGCGCCCTCGATCATGCCTTCGCTGCACTCACTGGTCGTTCGCACATCGAGCAGGGCCGCGCCAGCATCGACCATCGCGGGAACGTCGCCCGGGGCAACCTCGTCCATCGTCGCGCCGCCACCCACCGACTCCAACGCGACGGCAAGCGTGGACGGGCTCGTCCAGCCGACGACCCGGTCCAGACCAATGCGGACGAGTTGGCGAACGGTCTCCTCCAGTTGATCCCGCTCCACAATGAGCACAATGTCCTCATCCGGGCCAATGAACGAGCCCAGGCTTGACAGGAAGCCCACACCGCCGAGCGGCTTGAGGCTGCCAGCAAGATGTCCTGCTCGAAAGGCCTGCCAGTGCCGGGTATCGACAACAGCCACGGCGCGCGTGTCAACGGCGGCGAGTTGTTCTGCAGAAAGATGTTCCGGGTGCGGGAGTTCACCAAGAACCGGAACGCCGTCCCGGTTCAGCTGCTTCATGCGGGCAAAGTAGAACGGCGGGTCGGGTTGCCCTGTGAGAATGAAGTCGACGAATGCCTCTTCATCGCCGGCCAGTTGCAACGCGGGATTGAAGCGGCGTTCGTATCCGACCGTGCTCTGCGGTACAGCCCCGAGCGCCTTTCCGCACGCACTGCCACTGCCGTGCGCGGGCCAGATTTGAAGGTGGTCTGGAAGATTGAGAAAGTCCCGAGCCGAGGCGCCCAGTGTCCGAGCGCCGGCTTCCTTGGTGTTGGCGAATCCAGCAGCCGTCTCCAGCAGGTCGGGCCGGCCAAGATCGCCGACAAAGACGAAGTCGCCCGTGATCACGCCCATTGGTTCGTCCGCACCGCCGCCGAGGTCGGTGACCTCATAGCTCATATGCTCGGGCGTGTGGCCCGGCGTGTGCACGGCTCGAAACTGAAGATTGCCAACCGTAAAGGTGTCGCCGCCCTTGAGCAGCTGGTGTTCGTAGGTGCCCCCGCCATGCCGGTCGTTGAGCCAGCCGTACTTCCAGTCGGCGTCGCCCTCATCCGAGAGATACAGCATGGCGCCGACACGCTCAGCAAGTTCGCGGGCGCCAGAAAGAAAGTCCGCATGAATGTGCGTCTCGGCGGCGGCGACGATTCGGAGCCCGTGGTCGGCCGCAATCTCGATATACCGATCGACGTCTCGCTCGGGGTCGAAAACGATGGCTTCACCCGTCGCCTGACAGCCAACCAGATAGGCCGCCTGGGCAAGTGCATCGTCATAGATCAGTCGGAGAAGCATGGATGTCACTCCCGCCCAAAGGCCCCTTCCTCGGGGCTCCGCCGAGGCTCGGACCATTCAGGGGTACTTGTTGCCTGTCGCGTTTCAGTGAAAGTCACAAAGAATCGACACAGCGCCGATGACCCGCATTCTAGCCCCCCCCTGCCAGGGCGTTCACGGGTATCGACCGGGTTCCGCGGGTGATACGATGGCGGTGGAGAACAGCAGCCGTGAGCGAATCCCGCCCGAACACAACCTCCCAAGGCGACCCGCCGCCCGGCTCGGACCCGTCCGATGCCGTCCAGAAGTTGATGCAGGCCCATGGCGGCATGCTGTACGGGCTGGGACGGCGTTTCTGCGGAAACGAAGACGAGGCGGCTGATCTGGTGCAGGAGACGATGCTGGAGGCCTTTCGGAGTTGGCCCACGTTTCGCGGCGATGCCAAGGCCACGACCTGGCTGTACCGGATCGCGGCGCGGACGTGCCAACGAATGCACAAGAAGAAGGGCCCCGGAACGGCCGAATTGCCCGCTGACGACATCCTGCTCGAGCAGTGTGGGCTGGCATGGATGGCCTCGGCGAACAACGTCTCCCCCCTCGATGACGCTGTCAAGGCGGAGGCGCAGCAGCGGCTGGAAGCGGCCATCGCCGACCTGCCGGTTGAGTACCGCATGCCGCTGGTACT
>CAZMPA010000052.1:0-11687 GCA_964567915.1 uncultured Isosphaeraceae bacterium
CCACGCGGGCGGTATCGCCGAGAGGATGCGACCGCCATCAACACGCTCCCCTGCGAGCAGCGCCGCGTCGGCAGCCGCTGCAATGGCCTCAAGACGCTTCATTTCGCCCGGAAAATTGTCGCTCCCGTATGGCTCGAATCGCCTTCCATAGACGTACTCGGTGTTGATGGGGCGATACCGCTCAAACACAAAGCGGTTCTTCTCCCGCAAGTCAGCCAGCCGCTGCACATCCACCGTCTCCAGCCCGGACGGGTCGACACCCAGCCGCGCGAGCAACACATGGGCCACAAACCGATAGCCGGCATCGTTCAGATGGATGCCATTGATCGTGAGTTCCTCATCGCCGGCCATCGCCTTGCGCGTCGGCCAGTGCAGGTCGATAAACGGAACCGCCTTGCGGGCAGCCACCTCTCGCATCACCTGCGTGTACCGACCCAGCTCGAACGTACGCTCGGCCCCGTCGGCCATCCGGCCACCCAACGACTCGTGAGCGATCGGCGACACCAGAACGACGTCGTACTGCGCGTGCGCATCGAGCCACGCCGCAAGATCTCGACGGAAAGCGAGCAATCCGGCCTCGCCCGCGAACGACTCGTTCATGCCAAAGCACGCAATGACAACGTCGGTGCCGACGCGCTCAAGATGGGCGTCCATACCCGCAAAGTTGAGTGGGCGAGGCTGCAGTGCCACTTCGTCGGCACTCCACGCCAGGTTTCGGACATGCAGATCCAGGTCGGGATACGCCGCACGAAGGCCCGCTTCGAGCCACGGATAGTGCTGCATGCGTTCGGCAAATGTGTTGCCCACAATCGTGATCGTGTCCCCTGGTTCCAGATGCAGCAGCGAAGGATCGCCAGAGGCTGCGACCGCGGCGAGGAGAAGCGCTTTCACTCGGCATCCCCCCGGCACGTTGCAAGGTACGCGACGATGTCCCGCACTTCGCTCGGAGTCAGTGTCTCCCGCATCTCGGGCATTGCGGACATCGCGCCATAGCCCTCAGCAACGGACGCCTGCGGATCGATCACCGACTGCAGAAGTTCCGCTCGCGTCAGCCGTTCCCCGACATCCATCAACGACGGTCCGGCAATACCACCACGCCCCTCGATGATGTGGCAACGGAGGCACGACGCCGATGCGTGATGCAAGGCAAGTTCGCGGCCACGGGCCGGATCGCCGCCGAAGAGTGTGGCCGCCCACGCCTGCTCGTCCGTCCGCCCTGGTGACTGCGCCAGCAGGTAGTCCAGTCGTGTCGCGTCAGTCACGTGCTCGGAAAAGGCAACGAGTGCGTCGCTACCCTCCGCCGACGCAATGACATCAAACGCGGCGCGGTGCACAGTCGGGTCATCACCCGTCAGACCTGACCTCGCCAGATACACGCCGACCTGTGGAGCCGCCAGCCGGATTGCCTCGGCGTGCAGCATCGGCACACCGCTCTGGAGTGCAGCGTCCACGGCCGCGTCTCGCGTGGAGTCGCCGGCAGCGAGGTGACGCAGACAGTCCAGTCGTGTCGCGGGTGGCTCATCGCCGGACGTCAGGATGCCCATCATCGCCTGCGGATCAAGCGACACTCCAAATTGCTCCGCCGCAGCGCGGCCCTGCTCGCCAAGCGGTCCGTCCGCAGCTGCAACAAGAGGAAGCAACGCCTGGACGGCCGACCGCTGGGAGGCTGGGTCGCGTGACGGCACGTTCCGATAGCGTCCGGTCACTCGATCGCGTGGGCCGGGCTCCGCCCAGTCGGCCAGCGCCCTCGCTGCTTCGAGCCGAACAATCGGCGCGACGGCCCCGTTGCCGGCCACACGAGCAAGCGCCGCCGCATCCGCAGGTGAGCCACGCCGCATGGCCGCCTCGACGACGCGGCGGCCAAAGGACCGCGACTCAAGCGTGTCGCCCTCAGGCATCCCCGCCGCGGCGTCGGCAAGCGCCGGCAGGGCCGCGACAATCTCGGCGTCGTGCACGGCACGCGCCGCCTCCGCCGCGATGAACGGGTCGGGATCACGCAGCGCCAACGCAACAGCAGCATCCTTCAGACGGCGAAGCGCCAGGACCGCGCCAAGTCGCGTAGCCGGCTGCGCATCGCCGAGCAGTTCGATGAGCCGGTCACGATCGCCAACACCGGCAAGGGCCATCACGCTGGCGTGGCGTAGCCACGGATCTTCGTTCTGATTCGACCAAAGCACTTCGGCTGCAGCATCGACCGCGTCGGCGTGGCCGATCTTGCCAAGCGCCATGAGCGCGTGGTACGCAACACGAGGCGACTCATCAAAGGCAAGGCCGAGCAAGTCGTCGAGCGACTCGGCATAGGCAAGATCCCCCAGCACCTTGGCCACCTGCGCGCGAGTCTCAGGATCATCGTGCCACGCATACGCTTGCAGCGTCCCGCCGGCGGAGGTGCCGCCGCCCATCCGCCGGTCCGTCACCCCGAGCCCCCAGATCGCGTGTAAGCGCGCGAGCTGATGGTTACCGGCAGCGATGTGCTCAAAGGCGTCCAGTCCCTCTTCTCCGCGGCTGGCGAGTTCCCACTGCGCTCGGAGGCGGACTCGCATGTCGTCATGAGCAAGGAGCGCGGCAAGTTCGTCCGCGGGCCGATGCTCAAAGCCCTCCCGCACCAGCCGCTGCGTCTGTTGGACGATGGGCGCTGCCGCCCGCGTATCGTGCGTTACCCGCCACAGCCGACCGGTCTCGGTGCTCCCCCAGCCCTGCACCCAGTCGGTCACATACACAGAGCCATCCCAGCCCATGTCGACGTCCGTGCAGAGCACGCCATCGACGAAGGGATGAATGTCCACGACCTCGAAGCCGGCCCCCTTCGGCTCAACGCCGAATGCCAGCACACTGCTGTGCTGGGGGCTGCCCCGAAAGTCGCAAAGCAGGAATCGATCGTCGTAGCGTTCATCGTGCGCGGGCCCGGGCAAGTAGGTGAGTCCCGACGGCCCGCTCCCGATGTACGAAAGCGGCGGCAGCACCCAGGCAGGTCGGCCCGGGTGGCCCGTTTTCCACACGCCCTCCTGCACCCACGGCCCGCGTTCGTTGTCCCCGCCGAGCGTCTGATAGGCCATGTCCCAACCGGTTTCGCCGCCTTCGGCGACATAGACGACGCGGGCGCGATCCTCGCTGTCGGAGTTGTTGTCGCCGGTGAAGAGATTGCCCCACCGGTCGAAGGCGAGTTCCTGCGGATTCCGCAAGCCCGTGTGGAAGACCTCCAGGTTGCTTCCGTCCGGTTCACAGCGGAAGACAGCGCCGCTGTGGGGATCCTCCAGAACACGGCCATCTGGCAACTCTACGTGATAGCCCCGATCACCGATGGACCAGTAGATGCGACCATCCGGCCCCATCACCAGCCCGTGCATGTCGTGACCACGCAGCGCCACCCGAACGCCGAAGCCCCGGAAGAGCGAATCCTTGGCATCGGCTTTGCCGTCACCGTTGTCGTCACGGAGCCGCCAGAGGTGCGGGATGTTCGTGTACCAGATGTCGCCGCCCACCTCCATGAGCCCGGCACCGCCGCCGTCGAGTACTTCATTGAACGGACCGGCGAACAGGGTCCGCTCGTCGAAGACGCCGTCGCCGTCGGTGTCACGCAGGCGCACGACATCGTCGGCCCACTCGCGGTAGAAGTCGATTCCGTTCTCTCGCTTGTGCGCCCACTTCTCGAACACGCGATACCGGTCGTCGACTGTCCGTGATGCCAGATCATCAACGAGCCAGAACGGGGAATTGCGGTTGTCTTCGACACCGCGATCCTGTCGCTGCGTCTCCGCCATGTAAAGCGAACCGTCGGCGCCGAAGCAGAATGCGGCTGTGTCGAGCATCGTCGGGTGTGATGCCGCGGACTCGATGCTGTAACCCTCTGGAACGGACGGAGTCGCCACGTCGACCTGAACCAGTAGTGAGAGTACCCATCCCAACATGCTGAACGCCTCCCTCGTCCCTCCCACTAGAACGAAATCGAAGTCCGCCATCCCCAGATGACCGCGGTATCGATCCCCACGCCAGGATCCCGCACAACCTGAATCACCGGTCCAGTATCTGTCGACTCGGTGGCGCGGACGCGCCAGTACCACTCGAGCATGAGTTGTTCGCCTCCAGGCATGGGATCACCCGCTGCTCCAAGTGCCCCCAGATAGCCGACTCCGTAGATGCCTCCGGGGAGGGCTGTGTTGGGGGGGGCGCCCGGCTCGTAGAAGCCAGCGGCTGCCCGGCCATAGGGCGTGATGTGCGCGTACTCGAATGCGATGCCAGTCTGGCAACTCTCGAGCCCGAAGGGGTGGGAGATGCCGATGCCGCACGACACCGCGAAGTTCGACACGGTCACATCCTGCGAACCCCACCCGACGCGGCAGAAGACAGTCGCATGATCGGCAATGGCCTGATCCATGTTGAACGTCACGCCAGGGCCGCCAATGTTGCCATTACCCAGCGGATTCTCAATCGCGTTGTACCAGCCCATGAACCTCAGATGGCCTTCACGCTGCGTGCCACCAATCTCGGGGAAGATCCGAATGTCCAGTTCACAGATCGTGAACAGGTGCGCCCACGCAAGGCCGTCGAACCCGATCGTGTCACCAGCGCTTGCCGAGTTGAGCGTGCCAGCCCGAACCGTCATGTTGTCACCAAAGTCGGTTGACAAAGTCATGCCAGCTCCGCGTGATGGGAACGGGTTTGTCAGGCTCTGGTTGAAGTCGAGGGCCATGAATCCGGTGATCGGATCGTACGCCACGGCGTTGGCATCGAAGAAACTCGCATCACTGATCTTGCCGATGCGCCAGCGGACCTTGTCCTCAAAGAACGACTGCTGCCAGTAGAGCTGCACCGACGCGCCCGGCCCGACGAGGATGTTGTTGACGATGGTCGGGTTTCCCACGCTGGGACCCATGTAGGGTTCCAGCGGCGTGCCGACACCGACGTTGTTCTGAAGCAGACACGAAATCTGACCGTAGTCGCCGTGGTTCTGCCACAGCGTCCACGTACTGGCGACCGCCTGCCACAAGAGCGACTTGGCGTGTGGCGCGCCCGGCTTCACCTTGGTCGAGTGCTGGTACGTCCACGCCGCCATTGGCTGCCACGTCAGACTGAGTGGGTCGGAGATCTTCTTGCGGAGTTCGCCGATGACGTCCGCAATCGGCTGGGCTGGGTCGGTGTCAAAGAGCGCCTCGAGATGGACTGGGTGATCGACGACCGGAAACCGACCCGCCGGGTTCGGGAATCGGTTGCCGCTGATGCCGAGTTTCTCCATCTCCCAACTCTGCATGAGCAGTCCGCCCGGAGGATCGGTCATCCGCTTCAGTCGCTGCTCGGCGTCATACGCGGAGTCGTTGGCGCCCATGCCGGGGCTGCCCTGACCTGCGGCCATGGATGTTGTGACGAGCACGGAGACGGCGAGGAAACGGAATCGCATACCGCCACGATATCGCACGCCCCTGCTACCGTGCCACCATGCGAATCGCCTCACATGCCCGGAGAGCAACTCGATGACCTCACTCGCCTCCCGGCTCCACCGCGGTCACTGGTATGGATGGATCTTCTGGGGCGTTGCGGCGTCCTTCTTCCTCTATGAGTTCTTCGTGCGTGTGATGCCCAGCGTCATCCTGCCCGAGCTGGCCAAGGAGATGAACGCCTCGCCAGTCGATCTGAGCGGATCGCTTTCCGTGTATCTCTGGATCTACGCGCCCATGCAGTTGGTCATCGGCGGGCTCTTTGACCGGTTTGGCGCCAAGTTCCTGCTCGTCGGCGCCGCTGCAATTGTGGGTGGGGCCTGCCTGGTGTTCAGTGGCTCGGACGGTCTTGAGAGCATTGGTCTGGCCAGGGGTATGGCCGGGTTTGGTTCCGCCTTCGCCTTCGTCGGCGCCATCTATGTGGCAACGGTGTGGTTCCCGGCTCGCCGCCTGGCACTCATCGCGGGAATCACGACCGCCGTGGGCATGCTTGGAGAGGTCATTGGTCAGACGCCGATGGTGGACGCCGTCAGCACCTGGGGCTGGCGGAATGTCGTCATGGCAGCGGGGTGGGGTGGCATTGGCGTCGCGGTCCTCCTGCTGCTGGTCATTCCACCGCGTCCGAGTTGGTTCCACGATCGGTTCACCGAGGACGACGAAACCAATATTGGCCTCGTTCGCGGCATCCTGACCGTTCTGGGCAATTGGAAGATCTGGGTCGTCGGCGTCATCTGCGCCGTCATCTACCAGCCGCTGAGTGTCGTGGCCGCCCTATGGGGCAACACCTTCATAGAGACCGCCGGCGGCTACACGGCCGAACAGGCGAGCTTTGCGACCATCATGCTCGCAATTGGGTGGTTGATCGGATGCCCACTCGCAGGCATCGTGTCGGACCGCATGGGCTCACGCCGCTGGCCGCTCATCATCGGCAGCCTCGGCGGAGGCGCCACGATGCTGCTGTTCATGTGGCCGGGCATGCTCGGCTACTACGGATTGCTTGCCGTCATGCTGGTTGGGGGCCTGCTGACGAGCACACAGGCGATCACGTTCGCCGTTGCAATGGAGATCTGCCCCAAGGCGCTGCGAGGTACCGCTACGGCCTGCACAAATTTCATCTGCATGATGCTGGCTGCGGGCGTGCAGGTGCTCATCGGATGGGTGCTCACAGCTGAATCGCTGGTGCCCAACGTCCATCGCACGGCCGGTCACGTCGTCAAGACCACCGACATGCTCAAGGACGCGTCTCCAGAACAGTTCAGATGGGCCATGGCGATCGTGCCCGCGCTCTTCATCATTTCGCTCATTCTCTGTTTCATCCTTCCCGAGACTGCCCCGGGACGACACAAGGATCAGGACTGACCGTTCGTCCAGTCGCTGATCGCCGTGGCGAGCCCTTCTATGTCGCTCGCATCGGCCGTCGGATGCACTGGGAGCAGCAGCCCTCGTTGAGCGATGTCGGCCGCGACGGGCGTGGACATCTGGCCGCAAGCCGATCGGCACCAGGGTGCAGACGTGGCGACATCGAGTACGCCGGCGCTTCGCACCGGAAACCGCGGCGCCAACGCGTTGAGGAGGCCATCACGGTCACCACGGCGAACCAGACAGCCAAGCATGAAGCCCGCGTGCACGCGATCGGCCGGCGGCAATGGCACTTCAATCGCATCGCACTGCAGAAGTGCGGTGGCCAGCGTCTGGATGTTGGCACGCCTCGCCTCCGACCAAGAGGGCATCTTTTGAAGCTGCACCAGACCGATGGCCGCCTGAAACCCGGTCATCCGCAGGTTGCTTCCCGCCCGGACATGAGGAAGCTCAGTTTCCGAGCCAAATCTAATCTTTCCATGCTCACGCCACGACCAGCCGCGATCGAACGCGCCCGGATCGTTGGTACACACTGCCCCGCCTTCGCCTCCAAGCGACATGATCTTGCCCTGACTGAAGGAAAACGCTGACGCGTGGCCGAATCCGCCAACGAGCCGCCCGGCGATGGCGGCCCCGTGAGCTTGAGCGCAGTCTTCGACAACACGGATGCCGTACCCCGCCGCCCACTGCATGATCTCGGGCATGTCGCAGGGCCAACCCGCCACATGGGCGACGATGGCAGCCGTCGTTCGGGGCGTTCTCGCCCGCTCCAATGTTGCGACGGTGACGTTGCCGCTGCTCGCGTCGGCATCGACGAGCCTGGCATCCGCGCCGACAAGTTCAGGCGCCATCGCCGTTGCCACGTAGGAGCGAGCCGGCACCAGCACCTCGTCGCCCGCTCCGATCTCAAGACCGTGAAGCGCGAGTTCCACCGCAACGGAGCCATTGGCGACCGCAAGCGTGTGCCGCACGCCAATCCAGTCAGCGAACGCATTCTCGAATTCACGCACTTCAGGGCCAGTCCATTGATTGGTGTGGCCGGATCGCAGGACGCTGACTGCAGCGTGAACTTCATCTTCGCTATGCACCGGCCATGACGGGAACTCGACCGAGGTCGTCTGACGCACCAGCATGGCGGGCGTGGTGCTCACGCCTTGATGACGGTGCCGCGTACTTCAAGCCCGTCCATCGCATTGCGCGTGTCGATGATGAGCGACGCATGCTCGGCGACGCTCGGCCAATCAATCGCGTCGTGGTTCGTGATGATGAGCACGACGTCTGCTTGGCCGAGTGACGCGGCATCGAGCGGTACGGATGCAAGATCGATGTCGTGCTTGCGCATGGCGGGGAACTTGGGGCAGTGCGGATCGTGGTATGACACATCGCATCCTTCCGCCTGCAGAATGTCGATAATCGCCGCAGCAGGTGCCTCACGCGTGTCCGACACGTTGGGCTTGTAGGCGACACCGATCACCAGCACGCTTCCTCGCCGTCCCGAGGCATCCGTTGCGGCGTCTAGTGTCCGCTGCGCAACGATACTCGGCATGGTCGTATTGACCTGCCCTGCGAGTTCGATGAACTTCGCCTCGGTTCCGCACTGCTTGGCACGCCACGAGAGGTAGAAAGGGTCGATGGGAATGCAATGGCCGCCGAGCCCCGGGCCGGGCCAGAATGGTTGGAACCCAAACGGCTTGGTGGCGGCCGCCTTGATGACATCCCAGACGTCGATGCCCATCTTCTCGAAGACGACTTTGAGTTCGTTCACCAGCGCGATGTTCACGCAGCGATACACGTTTTCGACAATCTTCGACGCCTCGGCGACTTCGGCAGAAGCGACCGGCACTACATCGCACACGACGACGCCGTACAGAGCCGCTGCGAGATCCGTCGCTGTGGCATCCACGCCGCCTACGACCTTCGGAATGGACGCCGTTTCAAAGTGCGCATCGGCCGGATTCTCTCGCTCGGGGCTGTACGCGAGGAAGAAGTCCTTGCCGCACCGCAGCCCCCCCGCTTCCAGGATGGGCTGCATGACCTCTCGCGTTGTCCCAGGCCAGGTGGTGGACTCGAGCACGACCAGCATGCCCGGCCGCAGCACGGATGCCACCGATTTCGTTGAATCAATCACGTACGACAGATCAGGCTCGCCCTCGGCATCAAGCGGCGTCGGCACGCACAGAATCAGCACGTCACACTCAGAGAGGTCCTCCACTCTGGAAGTGGCCTTGAACCGTTCCGATACCGCCAGCGCTGCAAACGGCTCGTCGGTCATATGGCCCAGATAGGTCTGGCCGGACGTCAGACGCTTGACTTTGACTGGATCAACATCGAAGCCTCGAACCGGAAACCCTGCCCGCTCCACAGCGCACGCCAGGGGAAACCCCACATACCCCATCCCCAGAATGCCGACCGTCGCGGTCTTTGACCGGATGGCTTCGGCGAGCGTTGGGGCCGTCCCGTCGGGTGCGGAAGATCGAGTCGCCTGCATGTGATTCAACCTCAGTGCGTCCTGTGTACGGTGTGACTGCTGGAATGCAAAGGATACCGACCTGCTGCCCGGAGAGCCGCGCGAGCGGAGTGGGTCAAGGCCGCCGCATGACATCGCGATAGGCACCAATGAGCGGAGAGACGACGGCGGACCACGAGCGGCACTTGGCAATGTATGCGGTGCCAGCCTCCGCAATTCTGCATCGCTTGCCTGCATCGCCCACCACTTCACGCAGTTCCTCATACAGCGCGTCATCGTCATCCGCCGGAATGAGCACGCCAGTCTGGCCTGACTCGATCGTCTCCCGCGTGCAAAGTAAGTCGCTGGCAACAACGCAACAGCCGGCCGCCATCGCAGCCACCAGTTTGAGCGGTGGAACGAATCGGCATACCGGGTCGTCTGCTCTGGTCACGAGAAACACATCCGTCTGGCTCAACACCCACCGAGCCTGGTCGGGCGGCACTCGGTCATGAAACAACATCGCGCTCGAAGCACTGGAGGACTCCATCATGCGGTGAATAGTGCCAGCCGCATCACCCTCGCCCAGGATCAGAAGTGACACGTCACACCCATCCGCAACCAGTCGTTCCGCCACGGCCACAGCCCGTTCAAGTCGTTCGAGTCGTCGGATTGACCCGGCGTGGCACAGCACACAGGAACGGCGACGGCTCGACAACCACTCGGCGATCTGCGGCGGGGCAGATGCATCCGTTGGCGCCTCATCAACGGTCGCTCCGTTGGGCACGACACAGATCTCGCCCTCGACGCCACGCCGCCGCATCATCTCCTGCATCGCCTTCGACGGGACGATGCAGCATGCAGCCCGCGACGCTGCACGCGTCTCCAAGGCCTGATACATCCGCCACGCAAGAGAGCCTCTTCGAAGACGGGCTTCCACGATGGCAGTCTCTTCCCACAAGCCTCTCATCTCATACACGGCGGGGATGCCAAGCGTTTTCGCCGCCCGCACTGCGGCGAGCCCGTTGGCAAACGGCGAGTGCGCGTGGATCACATCGGCCCCGACCGCTCGAGCCGCCTCCGTCACACCCGAAGCAAGCCCAAGCCCAACCTTCGCTGTCAACGGCGTTCGCACGTCACGGGACACGCGCGTGGCATGTACGACCGACTCAACCCCTTGTTGTGCCAAGCCCGCAATGATTCCGGCTGTGCGAAGGTCGTACCCACCCCGGGACTCCGGTGGCCAGGCCACAACATGCAGGACACGCACGTCAGACGCCCACGGTGATGGATGACAGCGACGCCATGAAATCCGCCGCGACGGCCGTGGGCTCACACGCCATGAGTGTCGCCCGGCATGTCTCGACGTCCGAAGATCGCTCGTCCACTGGGCGATTCAGGCACGCAAAGACTTCGTCAGCGGCAAGTAACAGGTCGCCGTGATCGAAGATGGAACCGAATCGCGT
Organism: uncultured Isosphaeraceae bacterium; assembly: GCA_964567915.1. Lineage (GTDB taxonomy): Bacteria > Planctomycetota > Phycisphaerae > Phycisphaerales > SM1A02 > UBA12567. Next base: position 10,704 of record CAZMPA010000052.1, read on the forward strand.
CCCGCCCGTCATCTCCTCAACGGCACCGACGGGGGTTGAAACAAGCGGAAGTCCGCAGGCAACGGCTTCGGCAGCACACATGCCAAACGACTCCGCAATGCTCGTGATCAGCATGCACCCACCTGAAGCAGCTGCGGTTCGGTAGATGTGTGGCATCCTGTCGTATTCGACCTGAGGCCACCAGTGGAAGTTCCCGAGCAGCCCGTGTGTTCGCGCGGCCGCAACAAGTTCGCGTTGTGCGCTTTGCGGCGCCGTCACGCCGCCAACGATCCAGAACTCCGACTCACGTCGCGCATTGACCCGACCCATCACCTCCAACGCGTCCCGCCAGTTCTTGTGGTCGTCGAGCTTACCCACCCATACAACCGGCGGTCGACCAACCGATGGACGCCCGTATCGCTTGAAGACATTGCCCGCTTGAGCCCCGAGGTGCTGCTGGTGCCTGCCGATGGGGATCCTGGAGATCTTGGATCGCTGATCCGAGCGGTTGGACCAAAGCGTGTGCACGTCCTCTCCTGCCCGGCGATTGACATTCCCGGACCCCATCTGACCGAACTGGCTCCGAAGATCCGCGCCATCCTCAGTTCGTATACTCAGCCCCCATGACACCACGCAAAGGCATCATTCTGGCTGGCGGATCGGGGACGCGGCTGCATCCGGTGACGCGGGTTGTGAGCAAGCAATTGCTTCCGATCTACGACAAACCGATGATTTACTACCCGCTCTCAGTGCTGATGCTGGCGGGTATTCAGGAGATCATGGTGATCAGTACACCGACGGATCTTCCTCGATTCAGGGACTTACTGGGCAGCGGCGAGCAGTGGGGGGTTTCCTTCACCTACGCCGAGCAGGCCGAGCCAAAGGGCATCGCGCAGGCGCTGCTGATCGCCGAAGCGTTTCTGGATGGTGGCCCATCGGCGCTGGTCCTTGGAGATAACATCTTCTTTGGCAGTCGACTTCGAAGCAGCCTTGAGCAGGCGGACG
>CAZMPA010000053.1:0-11601 GCA_964567915.1 uncultured Isosphaeraceae bacterium
GAACTTCCCATTGGGGGAAAGACCGAAAGGAACACCATGCATCGAATCACGCTACTTGCCGCAGGACTTGCCTGCGGGCTGTCGTCGGCAGTTGTCGCGCAGGACCACCCGGGTGACCACCCCGAACATCCGTCCGAGCCCCCGGCCGCCGAAGCGGCGCCGAAGGTCGCTCCAATCTCCATTGGGGACAAAGCACCGGCCGTCAAGGTCGCCAAGTACTACCGCGGCACCCCCGTGAAGGCGTTTGAGCCTGGCAAGGCGTACGTCATGGAGTTCTGGGCCACCTGGTGCGGTCCCTGCCGCGCGCAGATCCCCCACCTCGCCGCCATGCAGAAGGAGTGGGCGGACAAAGACGTCCAGTTCGTCAGTACCGCCGTGTGGCAGCGAGAAGAGACCCAGGAAGCGAGAGAAAAGAAGGTCGGCGACTTTGTGGCTGACCAGGGCGACGCCATGGCATACACCGTCGCCATCGATGACAAAGGGTGGATGGCCGATCACTGGATGCAACCCGCCGGGCAACGCGGCATTCCGGCGGCCTTCCTCGTCGGCACTGACGGCATCATTCAGTGGATCGGTCACCCCGGTTCGCTCGACTCTGTGCTTGAGAAGTACGAAGCCGGCACCTGGGACCTCGCAGCTGCCAAAGCGGAGTTTGATGAGGAGCGTCGGTTCGACGAACGCGGCCGGAGGCCCATGCAGCGCATCATGCGCGCGGCGCGAGCGGGCGACCGGGAGGCAGCAGCCGAAGCCATCGCCGACGCCGCCAAGGAGTTCCCGAACAACCTCAACGTCCAGATGATGCAGTTCGAGTTCTTCCTCGCCGACGCCTCCACCGCCGCCGAGGCGTACGAAGTGGGCCAGAGGATCATGGAGAAGGGCTGGGACGACCCAAGCCTGCTCAACTATCTGGCCTGGCACATCGCGACTGACAAGACCGTCGTCAGGCGGGATCTCGACCTCGCCCTCAAGGCGGCTACACGGGCGGACGAGCTCACCAAGAACAGCGACGCGTCCATCATTGACACCGTCGCCCGGGTCTACTGGGAAATTGGCGACAAGGACAAGGCCGTCGCCTACCAGACCAAAGCCGTCGCGGCCGCGGACGACAGCTCCAGGCAGGAGCTTGAAGCCACACTGGCGTCATACCAGTCTCCTGAGTAGCTTCGACAATACCAACTCGACCACGATGGCCCGCCGCCCGCCGGTGGGCCATCGTTACTATTGGGGCCCATGGTCGTAGGTGAATTCACACAGGATGCCGACATCGTCGTCATCGGCGCTGGACCGGCGGGCCACGCGTGTGCCTGTCGCGCTGCCGAACTCGGCCGCGCCGTCACGCTGATTGACACGCGGCCAGCATTGGGCGGGGCCTGTCTGCACGACGCATGCATCCCCAGCAAGACGCTCCTGCACGCAATCGACAAGAGTTGCGGCGAGCGGGTGGACCACGTTGAGTTGTCAGCCTGGATCCAACGCGTCACGCGGCGGCTCGCTGGAGGCCTGGCAAGCGGAGCCTCCGCCCGGAGCGTGGAGGTGCTGCAGGGAACTGCGAGGTTTCTCGGTTCACGAGAGATTCAGGTCGCAGGCGAACACATCTCTCGCTTGCGATTCAAGCGGGCCGTGATCTGTTGCGGATCAGCCGCCCGACCCGTGGACGGCTCACTCCACGCCACTGATGTCGTGTCCTCCCTTGATCGCCTCCAGGGCACCATCGCCGTGCTCGGAGACGGCACCTGGGCAGTCGAAGCAGCATCGATCTGCGCTGCGATGGGCTGCGACACAACGCTCTTTCCCTGCAGTCCGAGCCTGCTCCCTAGTGTCCCCGAGTCGCTCACGACCACGCTGCAAAGCGCGGCCGGGTGGACACTCGGCCCGACCGGACAGGTTGAGACGAATCAGAGCGATGCAGGATGGTCGATCACGCATGGCGGCGAGTGCACGGCCGCGGACCTGGTCATTGATGCGAGGCTGACCCCACCAGACCTACGAGAACTCGGTCTCGACACGGCGGGCGTCACGCTGACCGACGTTGGATGCGTGGCTGTAAACACCTCGTGCGTCACGAGTGAACCGCGCATCCTGGCCGCAGGCGTCTGCACCGAAGCGGGCATGAACGCAGGCGCCGCTGCGGCGCAGGGCCGCGTCGCTGCAGAAGTCATCGCCGGCCTGCCGGCTGGATGGGAGCCTGCGGCAGTTCCGACCATTGCATTCTCCGCACCTCAACTCGCCTGGTCCGGCACTTGCGAATCCAGCGCGTCACACGTCGACGTGCCTTGGGCCTTCAGCGGGCTGGCCGTCGCCATGAAGGCTGGCGGGATGACCGCCTTGTACTGGGATCCCGATACCGGGACCGTCCTTGGCGCGGGCGCCGTCGGCCGGAGCGCCACGGAGCATGCCGATCTCTTCACGCTCTCCATCGAACTCGGCGCGACCATTCAGGATCTTGCCGACGTGGCATCCGCCCACCCCACGCGGTCTGAACTGCTCATCGAGGCAGCCCGCCAGGCCATAGCGATGACATGAGCGACGAGCGTCGCAAACCTGCCTTCGGACGGTTCTTCATCGCCCTGCTCGCTCTTGAGGCTATGTTCATCAGCGGCATCGTCCTGCTTGGCCAGGCACTGCCACAGAGTCAGGCAATCGCCCTCATCTCAATCGCGGCCCTGGCCATGATCCTCATCATTGCCGCGTCGGCCTTCAAGATGCTCTGGAACCCCCTGCTCGCGGCCTACCCACCCAGGGAGATTCCGCGGACGGCTCAGCGACGCTCCTTCCAGTCGTTCTCATTCGGCTTTGTCAACATGGGGCTCAGCATCAATGCCGCCGTTGACGACGAGTACCTGCACATCGAGCCGATCTTCCCGATGCGGCTCGTGGGTGCTCACTCGGCAAGTATCCCGTTTACAGCCATGAAGCCCGCCGAACAAGGCCGCGGCGTGCTCATCGACGGTCGAACGATGATGGGGCCCAAGTGGTGCTTTGAGAAAGTCACCGGGTGATGCTCGCTCAGTCGCGAGAGGTGCGTTTGGTCTCGTACAGCACATCCGGCACCCGCTGAGCAAGCCGATCCGCACCAGCCTCAAGCAGTGGCGAGACCTCTGACTCGGTCGCAAGATGCCGCGCGGCCAGATGCTGGTAGACCGCTGTACCCCGCGTCTTCCAGCCAACCTCCTCCTCGGAGAGCGTTCGCAACTGCTTCGCGGGCGATCCAGCCCAGAGCGTGCTCGGCGGAATCTCGGTCCGCTCCTTCACAAAGGCAAGCGCGCCGACGATGCTGTTCTCGCCCACTGTCACGTCGTCCATAAGGACGGCATTCATACCGATGAGCGCGTTGCGACCCACTGTGCAGCCATGCAGCACGGCGCCATGCCCCACGTGGCCATGCTCGTGCACCACGACGTCCTTGCCTGGGAAGCAATGGACAACACATGTGTCCTGGATGTTGCTTCCGGCCTTCAACTCGAGCCGGCCGATATCGCCTCGAAGGACGGCAGCCGGCCCGACCAGACAATTGGGCCCAATGATCACATCCCCAATGAGCACCGCAGTCGGGTGCACGAATGCTGACGGGCTCACGACGGGGCGGATTCCTTCAAAGTCGTAGCAGGGCATGCCGGACATCGTCCCCGATTCTGCCGCGTTCCGCTACTCCCAGATCTCCATCTCCGCCTCCACGGTCTGGTTGGTCGCATTGATGAGGTCGACCGACCATTCGCCAGAATCGGGGTACTCCACACTCACGAGCGGCCAGTTGTCGAGTGCCTCGTCGCGATCGACCTCCCGGCCCGACGGATCCCGAAGGATGAGGTCTATGTCGCCCCCATCCGAAACGGCAAGAATGGCCAGGCGGCTCGTGCCTGCACTCACATCCCATCCAAAGGTGCGAATCTGCTGGGACTCCAGCACAAAGACGTCGCTCGCGACGATCTCCTGGCCATTTTCGCGCATGATCGCGCGGAATCCGTCCGGAGATTGAGGCCCGTCTCCGTTGGTCCAGATTTCACACAACATGCGGCAGCTCGCATCAAGTTGATCCCAACGTGCAATCGCCGACTCCAGCGCCTGAACCACATCCATGATCTGCGTGCGGTGCCGCAGCGAAAGTTCAGACCGCATGTCAGTCATCGAGGGAAGGTCCGCGAGTGCCGATCTCGCCCGGTCAACCAGCACCGCGCCCATGATCATCGTGCTGAGTTGCTCGGGAAAGTCCACGAAACTTCGCGATCGCATCGCGATCTGGTCAGTCTCGATAAGACCTTCCAGCACACCGCAGGCAATGCTCGCATCAACCGCGGCCCCTTCCGCAGCCTCAGAGATGACCTCCATCATGCAGATCATCGCCGTCATCGTTCGATCGACATCACCTCTGCCAACCCGCATCCATTCCCGCAACGCCGCCTCTGAGAGCACCCCATCCAACGCATTGGTCATCTCTGTGAATCGAGCAACCTCCAGGTCATCCGGCAACTCATCTCGCATCATGAGCGAAATGGCCCGGGATGCTGCCGAGGCACCTACGTGCATGTTGAACTCAACAAGCCTGCCCACGTCCTCGGGACGATCTACACGCATCGATCCTTCAATTCCGCGAACGTACCGGTCGAGCGTCGACAGATATGCGTCAAGCGAGTGGGACTCGTCGGCAATGCGGTCAACGGCGTCTCTTCCTCTTGCGTATCGATCGGAAGTTATTCGCGCCTGCTTGAACGACCGAACGAGCGCATCGACGTCAAGTGGTTGGGGAAGCCCCCGAACGCCCGGCCCACCAGGAAACATGTCCGACAGCGCTGACGCTGGAATCACGAACCCCCACTCATACCCGACTTCCTCGGGTACGTCGTACACCGCAACTGCGATCCCGATGAGTCGCCCATTGGCGTCCGTGACCGGCCCGCCTGAGGATCCCTCTGCCAGTGCCGCGTCTGTGAGGTAGAAGCGTTCGGACGTCGCAGGATCTCGCCAGTGTCCACAAATGATGCCCTTGGACATCATCGGGCTGCCGAGGCTTGGAAATCCGTGGGCCAGAACAGACTCACCCCTCGGCAGGAACCTTGACGAGACAGAATCTCGGACCGCCAGCGGCGCGCCCGGCGCCACACCTGACACTTCAATGACCGCCAGATCGAGGGCCGGATGGATGTAGCGAATCCTCCCGTCGCTCGGGCTGCCAAGGTCAGACCATCCAGACCGCTCGACCACCACCGGATGCAATTCAACGCGGTCCCCGACCGCCATCCCCTCGACCACATGTCGATTGGTCACGACCGTCCGAGCATCACCGAAGAGAAAGCCCGACCCGTGACCATCCGGCGTCTGGACGAGTAGCAGAGACTGATCAATCGGGGCCGCGGTCGCCGCGCTCGCGACGAGCAGCATCAGCAGACTGAGTATTCCTGAGCCAATCCTCAACGTACCAATGGTCATGGCGCTTCTCCCGGCCAAGGCCCCGCGCCCGGCGGTTGCACCATAGCAGGCACACGGAGTCAGCTTGCCGCCTCAACCGCAGCTGGGACCGGAATCCTGCTCGCGACAAACCTGAAGCGATCCACAACGAAGGCGGCGTCGCAGAGCGTCGCGTTTCCGGCTGGGTTGGCGCCGGACACGTGGTAATCGCTGAAGGCTGCGGATTGATTGACCCAGATCTGCCCGGCGAGGTTGCAGGAGGTCGCCACGCCGGCCGCTGTCAAGGCGTCAACGGCGCGGCCGAGCGTCTCATCCGACGTGCTCCAGACCGCGGCTGTGAGCCCGCCCTTGCGGCGAGCGGTCGATGCGGCCAGGTTGATGGACTCGTCCGTGCTTGCAGTCTTGACGATGTAGACGACAGGTCCGAACGCTTCGTGCTGATACGACTCGGTATCGCTCGCGTCCACCTGAACGATGAGCGGCGTGGCGGTTCGGGCGTCGGGGAATCGCTCGTTGTCGACCGTTGTAGATGCCCGCAGCACCGTCCCGTCTGCTGCCGCTGCCTCGACCCGCGCCAGGGTGTCAGGCGACTGCACCGCGCCGGAGACTTCAGCTGCGCGGGCGGGGTCCGACAGGAACCAGTTCACGGCTTTGACAATGGCAGCCGCCGTGTCATCAAAGGAGAGCCTTCCGTCGGGCGTGTCAATGCCATCTTCCGCAATGTAGATGTTCTGGGGAGACGTGCACATCTGCCCCGAGTACAGGCAGAGTGAGAAGGCGATGTTTCCGGTCGTCGCGCGGAGGTCATCGGATCCGTCGAGCACGATCGAGTTCACGCCCGCCTTCTCTGTGTACACACGGGCCTGTGTCGCATTTGCCTCAATCCAGTCCCCAAACACATTACCGCCCGTGAAATCAACGATCCCGACCTCCGGCCGAACGACCAGATCCTGGGCGACGGGCGCGTCGCTCGTATCACACGCCATCGTCACGACATTTGGATCGAATCCACCCTCGGCGAGCACCTCTCGAATGATCTCTACAGTCAGCGCAAGCGGGAGCGCGGCGCCGGGATGCGGCTTGACGACGACTGCGTTTCCGGTGACGAGACTTGCGAAGATGCCCGGGTAACCGTTCCAGGTTGGAAACGTCGAGCAACCAACCGTAACTGATACGCCACGGGGAACGACCCGCCACGTCTTCTCCAACGTGATCGAATCTGTCTTGGAGACACGCTTGGTCCATGTTGCCGACGCGGGGCACCGGGTCATTTCGCGATACCCGTATGCCACAGCCTCCAGGCCTCGGTCCTGCGCGTGCGGGCCCCCTGCCTGAAAGGCCATCATGAATCCTTGACCGGTTGTGTGCATGACCGAAAACGCCATTTCAAATGAGCGGCGGTTCAGGCGGTGCAGCGCCTCCAGACAGACACCTGTTCGCACTTCAATGTCTGCCGCGGACCAACCCACCGCAGCATCACGCACCGCTGGCAGCAACACGTCGAGGTCGAGACGCGGATAGGACACGCCCGTCTCGATGCCATACGGCGATGTCTCGCCCGAAGTCCATTCGATGATACCTGGCTGATCGATCTCGAACCGCTTGCCGAGCCTCGACTTCCATGCAGCAAGACCGTCGTCACGCGCGGTCTCCCCGTAGATTCTCCCACTCGGAACTTCCGGATAGGCGGACCAGAACCCCCGCGTCTCGCTTGCGGTCAGCGCACCGTCCAAGGTCTCTTTGTGCAGCTCAAACCAGTCGTTGCTCACGGCGGTCTCCTTCAGACAGCGGCAGTATAGGTGGACGCCCGTACACACCTGTACAGTGATCCGCGACTACAATCGACTCCGCCATCCAGCCCGAGTCGGGGCGGCACGATCGACGATGGCGAACCCCACAGGACAATCCGGACTTCGCAAGGATATCTCGCTCTTCGGAGTCTTCGCGATTGCGTTGGGGACCACGATCAGCGGCGGCCTCTTCCTGCTTCCAGGCATCGCGTTTGAACGTATCGGCCCGTCCATTCTCGTCGCATATCTGGTCGCTGGCCTGGTCACCCTTCCCCCGCTGCTCTGCATGTCAGAGTTGGCCACGGCAATGCCACGTGCGGGAGGCTTCTACTTCTACGTCGATCGCGCATTTGGTCCGCTTGCAGGGACCGTTGCCGGGCTTGGCACGTGGATCACACTCACACTCAAGACCGCGTTTGCCCTGGTCGGCGTCGGGTTCTATCTGGGCCTCTATCTGGATGACCCTCCGGTCGAACTGATCGCGGCCGCCCTTGCCGTACTGTTTGGAGGCGTCAATCTGCTCGGGGCCGGCAAGGCTTCACACATGCAGTCGGCGCTGGTGATCGGGGTACTGGTCGTGCTCGCCTGGTTCATTGGGCGGGGAGCGTCATCGGTTGATCCCGAGCACTTCTCCAAGTTCTGGCCGGCGGACAAGTGGGCCGTGGCTTCGATGGTCGGCGTCGTTCTGATCTCCTACATGGGCCTGACCAAAGTGGTCAGCGTCGCCGAGGAGGTTCGCGACCCCGAACGGAACATTCCGCTTGGCATTCTTCTTGCGCTCGCCTCTGCCGTCCTCATCTACATGGTTGGGCTTGCAATCATGATCGGGACGATTCCTGGTGAGGAGCTCGCCAGCACCTATACGCCAGCCGCCCTCGCCGCGGATGTCTTCACCGGGGAAACCGGACGACTCGTCATTTCGCTGGCGGCCATCGCGTCCTTCCTCGCCGTGGCCAACGCCGGCGTCTTGAGCGCATCTCGATACCCACTTGCCATGGGCCGCGACCACATCTTTCCTGCGATGTTCAGACGGCTCGGTCGGTTTGGGACTCCACTCCCGGCCATTTCGGCGACCGTCGCACTCATCATTCTTGAGGTCATCGTCCTTGACCCCTTCGTGATTGCCAAGTACGCAGGCACGCTCAAACTGCTGCTGTTTGGTTCGCTCTGCGCCGCGGTAATCATCATGCGTGAAAGCCGCCTGGACTCGTATGACCCGGGCTTTCGAACGCCGCTGTATCCATGGGTTCCGATCATCGGAATGATTCTGTGCGTTGTGGCGGTCGGGTTACTCGGTTGGATTCCAATCCTCTTTGCGGTCGGTCTCATCGTGGCCTCGACGATGTGGTTCCGGTTCTACGCATCGGATCGCATTACGCGATACGGCGCCATCTTCCATGTCTGCGCAAGGCTTGGCGAAAACCGCTTCGACCCCCTCGACCGCGAACTCCGCGGAATCATCAAGGAAAAGGGGCTGCGAGCCGCCGATCCGTTCGATGAGATCATCGCCAATGCGCGGGTCATCGAGGCCGACGCGGGCACTGAGTTTGAGTCACTCGCCACGCTGGTCGCAGATGCGCTGTCGCGCGACACCGGACGCTCCGCCGATCACTTCCTTGCTGGATTCCTGGAAGGGACGCAGATCGGCGCCACACCGGTCATGGGCAACGTCGCGCTCCCGCACTTGCGGCTCGACGGGCTCCAACGCTCCTACCTGGTGCTTGTTCGCTGTCGCGACGGGCTCAATCTTGACGTCGGTTCAAGTGTTCCAGGCGGCGCGACGAGTCAGCACGTGCAAGCCCTCTTCTTCATGGCCAGCCCCGAGGAGGATCCCGCCCAGCATCTTCGTCTGCTCGCCAGCCTCGCCGGAGCGGTCGAACAGGACGGTTTCATGTCGCGGTGGCTGCAGGCAGACGGACCGGCCGAACTCAAGGCCGCGCTGCTCCGAAGCGACTTCAGCCTGACACTCACGATCGAGCCGCGAGAATTGACGGGCACCTGGAGCGGTCGATCCATTGCATCGCTCGGCCTGGCTGACGGTATCCTCGTGGCATTGGTTTACCGTGGACGCGAGCGGATCATTCCGACCGGACGCACGGTGCTCGAGCGGGGCGACAAAGTGATCGTGATCGGCGAACAAGTGGACATCGACGATTTACGCCACAGTCTGGGCCTGAACAAGCCCTCCACCACCTGACCGGAGCCGATCATGCCCGACACGCCCCCCGCAACCCGCCGTATGGAACCAACCGCAGCATCTTCGCGGTCTTCCAACTCGTGGATGAGCATACTCGACGGTGTGCTCCTGATTCTGATCGGCGTCGTGCTGCTCATTCCATCGCAGGAGCTCGACACACTGCTCATCCGGGGCTTCGGCCTGCTGCTGTGTGTCGCGGCCTTCGCCGTGGGGGCACGGCTCTGGATGGCAAGCGAATCGCGGGCGTTCGGCCCAATGGTCTGGCTGGCGAGCATCGCCCCGATGGTCGTTGGCATCGTGCTCCTGATCTGGCCCAAGGAGTCCGCGAGCGCCATCATCGTGACGATCGGCATCGTCGTGTTGGTGCGAGGTGTGATCGAAACGGCCATTGGACTTGCGGCTCGCCCCAGGCCCGGGTGGGCGCTGTGGCTTGCCCGAGGCCTGCTCACGATTGGTCTGGGCATCTTCTTCTTGTGGATGAAGGACTGGGCCGCCTACCTGCTGCTGATCCTGCTCGGGATTGACCTCATCTCGCGAGGCGCCGCAACGCTTTCGTCGGGAAAGACCACGGCCAAGCGTGCCTGACAATCGAGCGTAGCAGCAAGATCAGATGAGCTTTACCGGAAGTGCTTGTGGAGCCGTTTGGCAAGTGGCGACCTCGCGGCGTCCAGGCGTTCGTACTGCCGCAGGGCCCCAACCATGCTGCCCCCGGCCAGGTGGGCCCGCCCCAACCAGAATCTGGCCCGGTCCGATGCGGGGTCGAGTTCCACAGCGTGCTCCAGCGATGTGACTGCCGCGTCCACCCTGCCGGCCGCAAGATCAACCCGACCGCGAATCACCCAGGATGCAGCCCGGTCTGGATTCAGTTCAATCGCTTTGGAGATGGACGTCTCGGCGTCGTCAACGGCGCCGTCCTTCAAGAGCCGGTTGGCGACATGGGCGTGCACGCGCGCGTACGTGGGATCCGTCTCCATGGCCTCCCGCCAGAACACCATCGCCTGAATCGGGTTGCCAAGTTCGTCATGAATCAGGCCGAGCAGCTCCTGAGCCGCAGCTTTGCGGCTGCCCCAATCGACAAACTCATCCAACACCTCGATTGCTTCCAGCAACTTCCCGGCCGATCGAAGCGTTCTGGCGAGCAGCATGCGGGTCCGAACGCAGTCGGGGTGGTCTTGAAGCAGCGCTCGAACGTGTGCCTCGGCCTCCCCAAAGCGGCCCATCGAAGTCAGCACGAGCCCGAGATTGAAGCGAGATCGCCACGTGTGAAGTCCAGCCACCTGGATTCGGTCCAGGAGTGTCGCTGCCTCAGCGAACCGCTTCTGATCCGCCAGCAGGGCCGCGTAGTTGTTCATGGCCGCCGCGTTCGCTGAGTCGATTGTGAGCAGTTCCTTGTAGACCTGTTCCGCTTCTGCGGCTCGTCCAACACGGGCAAGCAAGTTGCCGAGGTTGTAGTACACCGGCGTCCCGCACAACGACATCCGGGAAGCCTCACGCAGTGCGGAGATTGCCTCTTCGTGCAGCCCCGCCGCCATGAGCGACGCGGCAAACCCCGATTGGATGCCAAGTGTGTCGGGCGACCGTTCAACTGCGGCGCGATAGATCGCGACGCTTTCGTCCACTCGATCCAGCCGCAACATGGCATATCCCAGGCACGCCATCGCTCTTGGCGCGTGGTAGGAAGTCCCGCGTGGGTCGAGATCGACCGCTCGCTGCAACGACTCCACGCCGCCGGGCCAATCGCCTCGGCGCAGCAGGTCCACGCCGTGGATGAAGCAATCGGTACCCGTCGCTCCCGGCCCAGGTTTCGCGACTTCGAGCGACGGCGCCGAAACACCCCCATCATCGAGTGCGGCGCCGTCAACGAGCCCATCGAATGCACTCTGCGCCAAGAGCACCACAGAGGACTCGTCGCTCTCCATCGCGAGCGACGCTGCAAGCGTCATGTCGAGGGCATCACCCTCTGTTTCGTCCGGCTGGCGTGTGTTGTCATCGTTCCCCATGCCTCCAGTATCCGGCATGAGCGTGACTTGTCAACCGAGGCCAAAGTGGCCTGCCTTCGGAGGGTGGTCTCGCCCAATTGCCGCACTCGTTGACGCCACCGCCCCACACTTCCGCAGCGGCAGCGTCAAACCCCTCGCTGGTACCATGGTGCCGCTTCGCCCCGGTAGCTCAGTTGGATAGAGCAGGGCTTTCCTAAAGCTCAGGTCGTAG